>NZ_JBFTMA010000120.1:0-9075 GCF_056396725.1 Bacillus sp. 05T31 | reverse complement strand
TCCAGACTCCGAATATTCCATTGCTTTTTGAGCATCTTCAAAAGGAAAAACTCGGTCGATTATAGGTTTGATTTTTCCGGATTCAATATAGTTTGCGATAATACGTAATTGATCCCCACTTGGCTTCATAAATAAAAATGAATATTGAGCACTATGCTTTTTTTCAAGTGCAGTAAGTTTTTTGCTGGCCAATGAAAATAGGAGTGTTTTAAAAAATCCTGAACCAAATTCTTTACCGAAGCGAGCATTCGGCATTCCTGAAACGGAAACGATATTCCCACCGCTTTTTATAATATCGAATGATTTTTCAAGTGTTGTACCGCCAATTGTATCAAATACCGCATCATAATTTGTTAGTATATCTTCAAATTTCTCTGTTTTGTAATTAATAATTTCATCTGCACCAAGAGATTTTACTAAATTCGCACCAGCTTCACTAGCAGTCGTTGCAACAGTAGCACCCATTATTTTTGCTAATTGAATAGCGAAAGTACCAACACCACCGGATCCAGCGTGAATTAAAATCTTTTGTCCTTTTTGTAAGTGCATGATGTCATGTAATGCTTGATATGATGTTAAGCCAACGAGTGGAATCGACGCCGCTTCCTCAAAACTTAAATTTTTTGGCTTTAAGGCTACATCATCCTCATGAATGGCTATATATTCCGCAAAAGTACCAATCTTATTCTTTCTTGGACGTGCATATATTTCATCACCAACTTTAAAGCGAGTCACCTTTGCTCCAACTTTTACAATGACACCAGAAAAGTCATTACCAAGAATAAGGGGCATTTCATATTTAAGTAACATCTTTACTTTTCCATCGCGTATTTTAAAATCAATTGGGTTAATACTAGCTGCATGAATTTCCGCGAGCACCTCATACTCATTTATTTCAGGAGTAGGTACCTCTGTCATACGCATTGGGACTTTCCCATACTTATCAATTATCATTGCTTTCATTTCTTATACCTCCAAATACCGTATCTTTTTTCAATAAAAGTCTTGCAATAACTTCTCAATATCTAATACAAGGTTTTTTAATAAACTTAATTTTGTACGTATATCAATATAATAAAAATTCTTTGTACCTTCTTTTCGCATTAAAATAATGCCAGCTTCTCGTAAAATTTTAAGGTGATGTGATACTGCTGGTCGAGAAAGGTGTGTTTGTTTAGTAATTTCTCCTACACGTAATCCTGTTTGACATTCCGTTTTCATTAGAACTAACAAAATAGCTTGACGTGTTTCATCACCAATTGCTACTAATACTTTTTGACAATCAATAAAATCTTCTTTAATGACATTTAATTGTTCTTGTTTATTCATTTCAATCACTGTACCTCCAATAATTAGTCGAAAGGTTTAAGATGATGAACCATTGTATCGATACGGTAATGCTACATGATTGCTGTATTCGATGCAATATTGAGAAAGAAAATCGAGACGAATCAATTTTTACGTATTGAAAATCGTGGAGCATTTATTATAGGGAATAGAAAAGAAATTGGAAGATTTACATACGACAATGGATGAAGTTTAAGAAATAGAAAAAGATCTAACAATGCGTTTTCTATAGATGATAAAGGTTATAAAGGAGAAGGTATTTCAAAAAAATAAGCGGTCGTAACCCTCTATAATCTATAGGGTTACGACCGCTTATAATGTTTTTATTATTTTTGATGCCTTCGTCAGAAAAGAGTTCAACGTAAAGTAGGATCTTCTATTTTATCCTTTAATACACACACAATTTAGGTGAATTGTAGATGTATTAAAGGATAAAAGTAATTTGGGGCGTAATCTATCTATATGATAATTCAAAATGAAATATAAGTCTATATTTTTGTTGGTTTTTTGATTATATTTATTTCACTGAGCTCAGAAGAACAAATGTGGAGGGAAAATATATGAAATCAAGACATGTACCAGTTTTAATTGTTGGAGGGGGATTATCAGGATTAGCGTCTGCGTTATTTCTTGGAAAACAGAACATTGAGTACTTACTTATTGAAAGGCATCCGTCTACTGCGATTCATCCGAAAGCAGGCGGGATTACTTTTCGTACGATGGAATTATTTCGAGAATTAGGTCTAGAAAAAGGAATTAGATTAGCTGGTAAAGCATTAGAGAATTGTCATGGGAGAATTGCGGTTGAAACAATAGCTGAGGTAAAGCATGAAGAATTGGAACAAATAAGGGCGGCGCAGTATGAAAATAACGAAAAGTTAGTTCGTAAAGTGGAAGAGATTAGCCCATCAAAACAAACTGCTTGTTATCAAATTACTTTAGAAGAGATGATGCTACAATACGCGCAAAAGTTAGGCGGAAATCTATCTTTTTATCATGAACTAGTTTCTTATGAGCAAAATGAAAACGGAGTAATAGCAATGATTCAAAATCGTGACACGAAAGAAGAGAGTACTATTTATTGTGATTATGTAATTGCAGCAGATGGAGCGAAAAGTAAAATACGTGAAGAGTTAGGGATTTTAACCGAGGGCCGTGGTACGATCGGTGGTTATTATATGAACATATATTTTGAAGCGGATTTGAGTGGATTTATAAAAGGAGACGCATTTGGTTTTACTATGATACGACATCCAGAAGTTCTTGGTGCACTTATTCCGGTCGATAACGTAAGGAAATGGATATACCATGTGGCTTATGATCCAATACAAGGAGAGAGACCAGAGGATTTCACTCTAGAACGCTGTAAACAAATTATTCAAACTGCAATTGGAAGTATGGATATTAAGCCAGAAATATTAAGTGTTTTGCCGTGGGAAGCGAGTGAAAGTACAGCGGTAAAATTTCAGGACAATCGCATCTTTTTAGTTGGCGACTCGGCACATATTATGCCGCCAACAGGAGGATTCGGTTCCAATACAGGAATACAAGATGCACATAATTTAGCTTGGAAATTGGCTGCGGTTATAAATGGTAAAGCAAATCCAAAATTGTTAGAAACGTATCATGACGAGAGATATCCTGTTGCGAAATTAACGACGGACCATGCGAGTAGTATGTTATTTCGTGCTGCGGGCAGAGAGGTAGGTAATTTGAGTAATATGGATAGTTTAGCTGTTACTGCTGGTTATCAGTATTGCTCAGAAGCAATTATAGACGAATGTAACACTCCGCATAGAATGGATATAGTTGATTTGAATGGACGCCCAGGAACGCGTGCGCCACATTTTTGGGGAACTTATGAAGGAAAAGAAGTTTCTATACTTGATCTATTTGGTAGCAACTTTGTGCTACTTACTGGAGCTGAGCCTAGTGCTTGGACTGAAGCTGCACGTGACGTTTCATCTGAATTAGGAGTAAATATAAAAGTATTTCGGGTTGGTTTAAGTGGAGACTTTGTTGCTCAAGAAAATGTTTTTAGTGAATTATATGGGATAGGGCATGGAGGTGCTGTATTGATTAGACCTGATGGGTTTATAGGATGGGGTACGGAAAAAGCGGTAGTAAATCCAGATGTAGTACTTAAAGAGGTAATGAACAATATGCGAATGGCTTAACTTTGCTTCGTATAGAAAAACAAATGAGGCATTATGTTGCCGAGGGACAAACTGTGGATTTTCCTGTTTTATGGGTAAAGATGATGCATAATAACGGAAGTTTTAACTGGGTCACAATTGATGGTGACGGACAAATCATCGAATTTGAGCGTGAAGTATGTTGGGATTATATGATGAGTCGCCGTCAAACGGAAATGTGGTATTACGATGATTGGGTATTAGCGCGTATGGGGAAAGGCACACAATTATGACCGCCAGCTGTTTTAGCTTAATATGTGTACAATAGGTAGGACTCTATGATAATATACCGCTCGCAATATTGTATCTATATAATAAACTGCACATAAAGGACTGAGAAATATGAGAAGAAAAGGTTATTTTATAGACAATGAGAGTAAGCGGTTATACAACAATGACATCGTAGTCTCAAATAAAATATATCCTAATAATCCTACGTTGGCAGAACTGAAACAAATGATTTATAACGGTGGAATAGAAGAAGTGTTTATATCCAATTATTTTGACGATCGAAAAAGTAATTTAGAGCGTGAATCAATAGATGATGTGAGAGCAGAATGAGATATAAAATATCACTATAATATTTGTCTTGCTGAAGAACCAGTATCTTTAGAAGATTTCCCAGATGAATATCTATTCTTTGTTGAAATGTGGGGGAATGAAAAAGGAAAAGTAATTTTAGTGTTATTTATGTATCATTAGAATGTTCGGGAAGCCTTTATATTGGCTTCCCGATATTTTTTATGTTGAAAAAATATTATGCAAGATGTTGGTAATATGATACGTATTTTTCTAACCCTTCAACTTCTTTCTCAGGAGGCTCAATTCCACCTTTTCGGCCGTARCAAACATTTCTYAAGTAYTCGCCAAAAATCATAGAACGACTTTTTTCATTTTCCATCCAATTATATCTATTAATAACATATTCACCATCAAAGTTTGTATCAAATGTGTAAGGAATATAGGTTATATGTTTTGGTAAATGTTTTTTTAATACTCTATATTGCCGGCCTGCTCCTAAACTTTTACATACAAATAGTAAACTATTAATTGTTGTAAAATCAAAGATCTTCTTAGCTTCAATTACATTTGCGATAGAATGGAGAGAGTTTTTCTCGAAAATGATAGCATCTTCCGGTACACCGTGTTCAATTAACTTGTTAACAATTACTTCTGATTCTGATAACTCTCCATAATTCCAGTTTGGATGTTTCATTCCATGTAAACTAGTACCACCTGTGACGATAATTTGTGCACCTAAACCTTGTTGATAAGCATGTAGAGGAGCTTGCCAATTACCAGGATGGGAACCACCGAAAACGAAAATCGCATCACACTGTTGTGGTGTTGRTTYTTTTAGGAAAGYGATTTCGGTTATTTYTTCAATTTGTTTTTTCGTAAGATRTGGGACTTCAGGRTATTTTGGGATTACCATATGAAAACCTCCTATATAGTGAAACGTTAAATTCATTATATAGCGATGTTATTTAGTGGAAAAAGGGAAGGTTTTCATTTGACAGTTCCCCTTTTATGATAACTCTCCTATAAACAAAAGTTCTACTTCATCATAAAATTCATCTTCATCCTTGATTATCTCTTGGAAATGCAATGTTTGGATGCTGTTAGAAATTGATATTTTCCATTCATGCCTGAAGTCGGACTCATTGGAAAGAGGCATCCATTTTTGAAATTCGTTATCTCTATTGAAAAAATTTTGAAAGTAGTCATCGTTTTTAAATATGATGATTTGTGAGTTCCATAAGCTTGCTATTTTGATCATAACAACGACTCGATATGTATTTGTATCGTTCGGTTTCATTGTCATTAATTGATTCGCTTGATTTAACAGGGTTTGAATGCACAATCGCTTTACTTTCCTAGGTGTTGTACTAGAATCGATAAAAGCTTGAGAGCCTGGTAAAGGCATATGCCAGTATTCATCGTTATAGAAAGTAGACGGAAATGCTTTAGTAGAGTCTTCAATTCTTTTTATAAGAGTTTTTGTTTTTCGTTTCATTCCACGTATTTTCTTTTCACGCATTGTTGATCATCTCCATAAATTTTTGCAAGGCAGCTGAGTGGAAAATATCTTTTCGAATAATAAAGGTAGTAGGAACCTTTCTAAAGTGATTTGGTAATGTATTTAAAGATAAACCATGTTCGTAATCTGGAATAATAGATTTCAGCATAATAGCCGTACCCATACCTGATTTTACACATGCAAGTATTGCTTCAATTGTTCCGAACTCTAGTATTCTTTTAGGTGAAATCCCTTCTTCTTGAAGCCAGTTTTCTAATAGTTTTCTGTAATAACAACCTTGACTAAAAGCGAGTAAATTCAGTTCTTCTATTGTTTTAAAGGAAGATAGAGGAGTCTTGCTAATGAGAACGAGTTCTTCTTCTCGAAATGAAAGTGTATGAAGTTCAGTATGCTGAATATTTCCAGCGATAAGAGCCCCGTCTAGTTTTCGCTCTAAAACGAGCTGAGTTAATTGGTCTGTCGTATTTGTTTCTAGAATTAATTCAACTTCTGTATACTTTTCATAATAGGTCGTTAATATAGGCGGGAGACGAACGGCTGTTGTCGATTCTGTATACCCGATTTTTAACGTGCCTTTTGGCTCGGTTCCGTTACTTTGGACAGCTTGAATGGATTGATCGATTAGATGGATGATTTGTTTTGCATATGTTAATAAAATTTCTCCGTTAGAAGTTAAAGTAACGCCTTTTCCGTTYCGATAAAATAAWGGYAYACCTAATTCGTTTTCTAGTTGTTTTATRCGCATCGTTACRCCWGATTGTACATAGTTTAARTTTTTAGCGGCRTGAGATATATTTCCTTCTTTCGCWACTTCGTAAAAAACAGTTAAATCTTTAATGTCCACATATCATCCCTCCGAAAAAGGTATCAATTTTTTTGATGGATTCTATTCTTGATGTTTATTTTACATGATATCAGAACCTYCATACAATGAAAGGKATATGGGGGAGATAACGTTGATAATTGAAGAAAAAATTGAAAGGTACGGTAGTTCTAATAAATGGATCATATTAGCTTTGGCAACGGTAGCACAGGCAAGTGCAACACTTATAACATATGGCGTAGGGGTGTTCGCTTTATTTTGGAAACAAAAATATGCACTTTCGAATATGCAAGTTGGTTTGTTAATAAGTGCCGTGAACATTGGTCCACTTTTTTGTATGCTTTTTGCCGGAAGGTTGCTTGATCGATATAACGAAAGAATATTAATTGGAGCGAGTTCTGTGTTACTTGGAGGGGCACTTTTACTTGTTCATACGGCAAGGGGATTTATTGGGCTATTATTTGTCCTTCTTTTAATAGGGACTTTTTATAGCGTATCCCAGCCAGGGGGAAGTAAAGTAATCTTGAAATGGTTTCCGAAAGAAATACGTGGATTAGCTATGGGAATTAGGCAAGCTGGTATACCTATTGGCGGAGCGTTTGCAGGAGTAATAATCCCTTTGTTTACAATTAAATTTAGTTTAGCTTATACGATAAATGTTATTGCAACTATATGTATAGTAAGCGGGTTATTGTTTTTCATATTTTATAGGGAATCGTACACCCGGGAACACACTAGCCAAGAAAATGTAAGTCTGTCTTTTTGGATACAGTTAAAAAAGGTGGTATGTAAAAAAAAGCTGTATCCAATTTTTATTACAGGTATTTGCATGATTTCGTTACAAATGATATTAGTCGGACATTTTATGAAATTTTTAGCTGTTGAAAAATCGATAACACCTATTTTAGCAGGGAAAGTATTTTCAGTTATGCTATTTGCAGGAATGATAGGCCGAATTATATTAGCTACAATAAGTGATACATATTACAAAGGGGATCGTCGTACACCGTTGTTTATATGTATATGTATTTCTTTTGGCTTAATTTTAGTTTTTGTAATGAGCACACACACAATGACACTTGAGGTATTATTTTGGGTGAGCGGATTGTTAGGGTTCTTTGCAATCGGTTGGTTTAGTCTTTTTATGGTTGAAGTTGCTGAGTCTGCAAGTGAGGAATCGTTAGGCTTGACAGTGAGTTTTGCGCTTACGCTTAATCAGATTGCTATTATTTGTGTGCCTGCTTTCTTTGGGTATATTGTAGATGGAAAAGGGTACACATATGCATGGATGAGTATAGCCGCATTACTAAGTATCTCAGCGGTRAATTTATGTAAMAGTAAAAGAATATTAAAAATGTAAATCTTTTATGAAGAAAATCTAAAGAAATGTCGTGGGAGTGACATTTCTTTTTTTATATGYTGTATAATCAAKTTAKAAATGAGATTCATTTTCATTAGCGTTCATTTCCTCTTTTGAAGTTACCTGTAATTTTAGCCATAATAAGTTGTTTTTCTTTTTTATTATTTGCCCGAGTTATTTTGTTTAAAACTTTTTCAACGTCATTTCCTTTTAAAATCATAATCTATTTTCTGGTATATTAGATTATAACTATGTTTTTGTTACTCGGTAATGAAATATCAAATCATATAAACGATTGCGTTTATCAGTATTTTTCAAATTAACRCCTCCATTCTTGTTAATGTGTAGCGAATGTTACATAAGAAATTGAAATTCAAGTTGGATGTATCCGATTGTAAGGTGGAAATTTTACAAARAAGAAATACAATAGAGAGTAGTCAAAATTTGAGTGTGAGAAAAAGGAATCTAGTGTAATATAATGAATGATAGATAGAGGATATAATTATAAAATGTTTAGAAATTAATAGATATAGAATAGGAATAGAATGGAAAAGTATAAAGTGAAACTGGATAAAAGAGGGTCCCTATATGTTTAAGAAATGGCTAATTGTTTTCTTTATTTTTGCTGTTTTTTGTGGGAGTGTCGCTGCACTAATATATGCAAATAAAGATAAGAAATATAATTTGAAGGCATTTTCAGGTTATAAGAATAAATTTGAAAATGATAAACCGAAAGTCGATGCGAATCAGCAAAAACGTTATGATATTGCAGCAACGAAACTCGATCAATATTTAAAAGATAAAGGATTTAACGGAACGGTTCTCGTAACGGATAAAAATAATGTGGTTTTACGAAAAGGCTACGGGTATGCGAATATAAAAGATAAAGTTTTAACAACGCCAAGAACAAAATATCGCATCGGTTCCATAACGAAAACAGTAGTTGCAATATCTATATTACAGCTAAGAGAAAAAGGGAAATTGAATATTGAAGACAATGTAAATAAGTATATTCCATCGTTTCCAGCAGATAAAAACATTACGTTACGAAATTTGTTAACACATACGTCCGGGTTACCAGATCAGGGACAAGGTAGTGTTGATGCGGCATCACGTTTAAAGTTAGTAACGTGGATTGGAGCGCAAAAGTTGCAATTTCCTGCAGGGACAGGATGGAAATATACAGATTATAATTATATGGTACTTGCGTATATTGTAGAAAAGATATCGAATAAACCGCTTGCTGAATATGTGAAAGAAAACATTTTTACTCCTGTTGAAATGAATGAATCTGGTATGGGTGCAACTC
>NZ_JBFTMA010000119.1:0-9128 GCF_056396725.1 Bacillus sp. 05T31 | reverse complement strand
GGGCTACAACGCTTGCAGAATTAACAGCGTTAGGAAAGCCGAGTGTATTAATTCCAAGTCCGTACGTAACAAATAACCATCAAGAAAAAAATGCACGATCAGTTGTTGATAAAGGAGCAGCTAAAATGCTACTTGAAAAAGATTTAACATCTGAAACGCTTATTCGTGACATTGATGAGATTTTATTGGATACACAAACATTACAAAATATGAAACTGGCTACTAAGCAACTTGGTATTCCAGATGCAGCAAATAAGCTATATGAAGTAATGAACAAGCTTATTAAAAAATAACATTAGGTGAACGCCCCGCATATTACTGTAATAAGGAGACTTGATATGGGGGAGATTGTCTATGGAACAATTAGTAAAAGAGCTTTTAGAAGCAAATGTTGGTCGCGTGTTAGTTAATGAACCGTTAGTGCGTTACACGACTATGAAAATAGGCGGACCAGCTGATATTTTAATTGTACCAAAGCATGTTGCTGGTATTGAGAAGACTCTAGAGTTAGTAAAGAAGTACAAGACAAGGTGGACTGCAATTGGTCGTGGTTCAAATCTTCTCGTATCTGATCAAGGTATAGAAGGTGTGGTTATTCGTTTAGGAGAAGGATTAGACCATTTAGAAGTCGAAAAACATAGAGTAAGAGTCGGTGCTGGATATCCCCTTATTAAATTGTCAACTTTACTTAGTCGACAGGGATTAGCGGGCCTGGAATTTGCAAGTGGTATTCCAGGAAGTGTTGGCGGTGCAGTGTATATGAATGCAGGCGCTCATAAGTCCGACATATCGAGTGTATTAACGAAAGCTCGTATTTTGTTTGACAATGGAACAATTAATTGGTTGACGAATACCGAAATGGGCTTTTCTTATCGCACATCTGTATTGCAAATGAAACGCCCTGGTATTGTTTTGGAAGCTGAATTCCAATTAGAGGTAGGCGAACGCGAGGGAATTGTAAGAAGCATGCAAAAGAATAAAGAGTATCGCCGTGAAACGCAGCCTTGGAATCACCCTTGTGCAGGAAGTATATTTCGAAATCCAGTCCCCTATTTTGCAGGAGATTTAATAGAAAAATCAGGGCTTCGTGGTTATACAATAGGTGGAGCTCAAATTTCTGAAATGCATGGGAATTTTATTGTTAATACTGGTGTGGCCTCAGCGCAAGATGTATTAGACTTAATCGCATTGGTAAAGCGTACAATTAAAGGTAAATTCGGTGTTGATATGCATACAGAAGTAGAAATAATTGGAAGATAACGGTTGTTCGTTCCGCTCATTATCATTTATGTTATAATAAGAAGATAAGAACGGCATGAGGAACATGCCGTTCTTTATGTTACATAGGGGGATCGTACATGAAAAATAGTAAAGTGATTAAACTACAAGATCGTGTACCAAAATTAAAGAATCAAAATAAAAAAAATAAGAAACCTGTTAATCATCGGTTAATTTTATACATATCGATTTTATTTTTATTAGTACTCTTTTTAATTTATTTTCGGTCTCCGCTTAGTAATATAAAAAAGATAAGTGTCTTTGGAAATCATTATATGACAGATGAACAAGTTATGAAGGAATCAGGTGTGACATATGATACGAGTTATTTCCGAGTAACAGCACATAAAGCAGAAGAAAACTTAACGAAACGAAAAGAAATTAAAGAGGTAAATGTAAAAAAACGTTTCCCAAACAAAATTGATGTTCATATCGAAGAATATTTAACAATTGGCTATATAAACAAAGATGGGAAATTACAACCGTTATTAGAAAATGGGAAAACACTCGATGTACTTCCGAACGGAAAGCTTCCAGTTGCAGCACCAATTTTTGAACCATTTAAAGAGGAAAAAATGAAGGAATTAATTGCAGAACTAGAAAAATTAACGCCAACTATTTTAAGGTCTATTTCTGAAATTCGTTATACACCAACGAACGCAAATGAAGATCATCTTACTTTATATATGAATGAAGGATATGAAGTGAGCACCACTATTCAAAATTTCGCAAAGCGAATGGAAGCTTATCCACTTATTTTAAAAACAATTGAACCTGGTAAGAAGGTTTTAATTGACTTAGAAGTGGGTGCATATACGAAGGAACTAGGTGCTGAAGAAAAGAAAGAATAGAATGATAGTTTTTACTGCGTTATTACGTATGAAATGAAACRAACGTTCTTTTATATGGATGCTAATTTGCAAGAATGCTTAATTTGATGAAAAAAATGTAAATTTTCTTAGATTCATACTAGGATTGGTACAAGTTTCACTTTTCTACAAGTACATCTTAGTGTAGACTTATACTTGGCGGTAATCTTTACACTTGAAATATAATTATTTCAAGATAGAGCAGTTATTCACAGGTTACTGCGATATTCTTAAATGAATGTTAAATAAAAATAAGAAAAATATAGGGTTAAAAAAGGGAAACGTACAAAGACGTTGAATATTTTTCTTATAAATAGTAAAGTTGCGATTGTTGTTCCATATATTGAGTTGTATGGTATAAATAAAGAAGGAGGTGCCAAAGAATGAACAGCAATGAAATWTATGTTAGTCTTGACATCGGTACATCCAATGTTAAAGTCATCATTGGTGAAATGGTTAATGATAGCTTAAACATTATTGGTGTTGGAAACGTAAAATCAAATGGTTTGAAAAAGGGATCGATAGTTGATATAGATGAAACTGTTCGATCAATTAAAAAAGCAATTGAACAAGCTGAGCGCATGGTGGGTATCCACATTGAGCAAGTTGTAGTAGGTGTCAATGCAAACCAGGTACAGTTGCTCCCGTGTCACGGAGTAGTCGCTGTTTCAAATGAAGATCGTGAAATCGGGAATGAAGATGTCTTACGCGTTCTAGATGCAGCGCAAGTTGTGTCAATTGCTCCTGAACGTGAATTTATTGATGTGGTACCTCGACAGTTCATTGTAGACGGTCTTGACGAGATTAACGATCCACGCGGGATGATCGGTGTAAGATTAGAAATGGAAGGTACACTTATTACAGGCTCGAGAACTTTACTACATAACCTACTTCGTTGTGTAGAAAAAGCAGGTCTTGAAATTGTTGATATTTGTCTGCAACCTTTAGCGGCAGCGACAGTTGCGTTATCTTCGGATGAAAGAAATAGAGGGGTAGCCCTTGTTGATATGGGCGGAGGATCTACAACCTTATCTATTTTTAAAGATGGAGAGTTGCAAGCAACGAGCGTATTGCCATTAGGTGGAGATCATATAACGAAGGATATAGCGATTGGGCTGAAAACTTCAACAGAAAATGCAGATCAAATTAAGCTGAAATATGGACATGCTTTTTATGATACAGCATCTGAAGAAGAGATGTTTACGGTTCCTATTATGGGAAGCGATCAAACAGAACAATATTCTCAGTTGGAATTATCGGATATAATAGAGGCTCGTGTAGAGGAAATTTTAATGTTTGTTCAAGATGAAGTGCATAAGYTAGGAGTAAAGCAAGCTGCTTCTGGATATGTACTAACTGGTGGGATAGCTTCTATGCCAGGTRTTCTTGATCTTGCATACGATATTTTACATGAAAATGTTCGTATAGCAACTCCTGATTATATTGGTGTTCGTGAGCCTCAATATACAAGTGGAGTTGGATTAATTAAACATTCTTATCAAAAAGCTAAATTACGTGGGAAAAATGTGCAGGAAAAGCAAGAACATTTTGAACCAGTACCAGCACCAATGCCGGTACAACAGCAACCTGCGAAACAAAAAACTCGTAATCAAAACAATACTAATCAAAATGATGACCGCATGATGTCAAAAGTAAAACGTGCATTCCGTTATTTATGGGATTAAAATTGGACACGAAAAATGAGGTTCTAGGGGGATTTCGACATGTTAGAGTTTGATACTACTCAAGATCAATTAGCGAATATAAAAGTTATCGGTGTCGGCGGTGGCGGAAACAATGCTGTAAACCGTATGATTGAACACGGTGTACAAGGTGTAGACTTTATCGCTGTGAATACTGATGCACAAGCATTAAATCTATCAAAAGCTGAAACGAAAATGCAAATTGGTGGAAAATTAACGCGTGGACTTGGTGCAGGCGCAAACCCTGAAGTAGGGAAAAAAGCTGCAGAAGAAAGTAAAGAACAGATTCAAGAAGCGCTTCGTGGCGCGGATATGGTCTTCGTAACTGCTGGTATGGGCGGCGGAACTGGAACTGGTGCAGCTCCAGTTGTTGCTCAAGTTGCAAAAGAACTAGGCGCGTTAACAGTTGGTGTTGTAACACGTCCATTTACATTTGAAGGGCGTAAACGTGCAACTCAAGCTGCATCTGGTATTGCGTCATTTAAAGAAAATGTAGATACACTTATCGTAATTCCAAATGATCGCTTATTAGAGATTGTTGATAAAAATACGCCAATGTTAGAAGCGTTCCGTGAAGCAGATAACGTATTACGTCAAGGTGTTCAAGGTATTTCTGATTTAATTGCTACACCAGGTCTAATTAACTTAGACTTTGCAGACGTAAAAACAATTATGTCTAATAGAGGTTCTGCTTTAATGGGTATCGGTTCTGGTAATGGTGAAAATCGTGCTGCTGAAGCTGCGAAAAAAGCGATTTCTAGTCCATTACTAGAAACATCTATTGATGGAGCTCAAGGTGTTATTATGAACATTACGGGCGGCGCAAACTTAAGTTTATATGAAGTACAAGAAGCAGCAGACATTGTAGCTTCAGCTTCGGATCCAGAAGTAAATATGATCTTCGGTTCTGTTATTAATGAAGGATTAAAAGATGATATCGTTGTCACTGTAATTGCAACTGGTTTTGATGATAGTGCTTCGACACAACCACCAAAACCAATTATCCGTCCGACTGCGAATCACAYGCAACAGCAACAACAACCAGTAGCTCAACCTTCAAAACAACGTGAAGTTAAGCGTGAAATGAAACGTGAAGAGCCGGTTGTGCATGATCGTCATACTGATTCAGATGACATCGATATTCCAGCATTCTTACGTAACCGTCGTAGACGATAAAAGAAAAGGAGCTTTCATGCTCCTTTTTTTTGTTGTCTAAATGGAAAAGATCTGCTAAGCAGATCTTTTTTTATTATTTTGCATATGGAGAGCCCAGTCCTATTTTTAAACCATAAGCTGTGATAAATAAATTGAAACTTTAATTAGTCGGGGGTGTTCATCCAAAAATGATTGTTAGCCCGACTCCCACTTAACTTCTGTACTTTTTTATAGCTGAATTTTGAGGCAGGGTCTTACTGCCAGCAAATAGCAAGATAAACTTTGTATATATATATAATTCAATTATTATGTATACAAGTAAAAAATTTATATTATTCTATGAAAAATACACTTTTATTTTTTACCGACAGATTATGTCTAGAAATCACAAAATAACAAAAAAATCCCTCCACCAATTGACACACTTTMCTATTGGATATGCATTATACTAGTCTCAACTTAAAAAAAGAGGTGAATTGTTTGGTTGTTTACGCCGACATCGTTTGGTTGTTAAACGCCTGCATTGATTTTCTTTTACTTTTATTAACAGCCACCGTGTTAAAAAAGAGAATCAAAAGATGGAGGCTTGTGTTAGGGGCATTTATAGGTTCAACTATTGTTATTTTCGCCTTTACGCCTTTTGCTTCTATGATGACACATCCAATTATGAAACTATTGTACTCGTTACTTATTGTGTATACAGCATTTGGGTTTTCGACATTTAGAAATTATACACAAACTGTTTTTACTTTCTATTTTGTAACCTTTATGGTTGGTGGAGGATTAATTGGAACGCATTACTTTTTGCAAACGAACGAAATGGTAAATGGATTAGTTCAATCTAAATCAGTTTCTTACGGTGATCCAATTAGTTGGGTATTTGTTATTTTTGGTTTTCCAGTAATTTATTATTTTTCTAAAAAGCGTATAGAAAGCGTAGAGGTCACAAAGATACACTATGATCAAATCGTGAAAGTGAAAATTCAATTAGCTGGAGAGGAACTAGAATTAGCAGGTCTAATTGATAGTGGGAACCAACTTTATGACCCGTTAACGAAAACACCCGTTATGATTATGCATATTTCATCATTAGAACATTGTTTGCCAGCTTGGTTAACAGAACAAATTTATTCCAAAACAGAAATTCCTCAAATACCAGAGAATGATTCTGGATGGGCGACGAGACTACGTTTAATTCCTTTCCGAGCAGTAGGAGTAGAGAATCAATTTTTATGGGCAATTAAGCCAGATTGTGTGCGAGTTTATCATGAAGGTAGTTCGGTTGTTGTAAACAAAGTACTGATTGGATTAAATACACAACAATTATCTACTAATGGAGAGTATCAATGCATTGTACATCCGAAAATGTTGATTTCGCAAAAGATGGTAATTGCTTAATTATGAGAGGCGGGATAATATGGTGAAATTTAAATTTTATTTGGTATACCTTTGGTATAAAGTATTGCTGAAATTAGGAATTAAGACCGATGAAATTTATTATATTGGTGGAAGTGAAGCGTTGCCACCGCCGTTAACGAAAGAAGAAGAGGCAGTTCTTTTGAATAAATTACCAAATGGAGATCAAGCTGCGAGGTCGATGCTTATTGAACGTAACCTAAGGCTTGTTGTATATATAGCAAGAAAATTTGAAAATACAGGGATCAATATTGAGGATTTGATTAGTATAGGAACAATTGGTCTTATTAAGGCAGTGAATACATTTAATCCAGAAAAGAAAATTAAATTAGCAACATATGCATCTCGTTGTATAGAAAATGAAATTTTAATGCATTTGCGTCGAAATAATAAAAATCGTTCGGAAGTTTCTTTTGATGAACCGCTTAACATTGATTGGGACGGAAATGAACTGTTATTATCAGATGTTTTAGGTACAGATGATGACATTATTACAAAAGATTTAGAAGCTACTGTAGATCGTCATCTTTTAATGAAAGCATTGCATCAATTAAATGACCGTGAAAAACAAATTATGGAGCTTCGGTTTGGACTCGCTGGTGGCGAAGAGAAGACACAAAAAGATGTGGCTGATATGCTTGGAATTTCACAGTCTTATATTTCTCGTTTGGAAAAAAGAATTATAAAAAGATTACGAAAAGAATTTAATAAAATGGTGTGAAGAATAAGACCAGTCGGTATCTAGACTGGTCTTATTCTTTTTTTGTGCATTAGGAAATATGATATTTGTGAAAAATGATAGAAAAACCGTATGCATAAAATCCCCTTCAAAGGAAATACTTTACACTGTACAGCAACTCCCGATAGGAGGGAACACTTTGACGAGAAACAAAGTAGAAATTTGCGGTGTTGATACAGCTAAACTTCCAGTACTAAAAAATGAAGAGATGCGTAAATTATTTCGTGAAATGCAAAGYGGAGAGATAAGCGCCAGAGAGAAATTAGTGAATGGAAACTTACGTCTTGTACTGAGCGTCATCCAAAGATTTAATAACAGAGGAGAATATGTTGATGATTTATTTCAAGTTGGTTGCATTGGACTTATGAAATCCATTGATAACTTTGATTTAGGCCAAAATGTAAAGTTTTCAACGTATGCTGTGCCGATGATTATTGGAGAAATACGCAGATATTTGCGTGATAACAATCCAATTCGTGTATCTCGCTCATTACGAGATATTGCGTATAAAGCGTTGCAAGTAAGAGAAAAATTGATTGCTGAAAATTCAAAAGAACCAACAGCAATGGATATTGCGAAAGTTCTTGAAGTGACACATGAAGAGATTGTTTTTGCACTAGATGCGATTCAAGATCCGGTTTCATTATTTGAACCGATTTATAACGATGGAGGAGATCCTATCTTTGTTATGGATCAATTAAAGGATGAAAAACAAAAGGACGAGCAGTGGGTTGAAGAACTGGCGTTGAAAGAAGGAATGAAGCGTTTAAATGATCGTGAAAAAATGATTATTCGAAAACGTTTCTTTCAAGGAAAGACACAGATGGAAGTTGCCGAAGAAATTGGGATTTCTCAAGCGCAAGTATCACGTTTGGAGAAGTCTGCTATTAAGCAAATGAATAAGACGATTCAAGGATAAGGTCCTCACCAGTTATGGTGAGGMCTTTTTTATATATAATATTTTGCGCTCATAGTAGAKTGGGKAGGTTCATATAATGAAAATAAAATGGATGTTCTATTAGTAGCGGTTATATACTGTTTATCCGCTTCGAAATTAGGCTGGAGTAAAAAGTTAGATGGAAGCGGGACTGCCCGTAAAAGTCCGATTGGCATGGGTTAATAATCCCACTGATTAAGGTTTCACTTTATTTGAGAGCGTACTTACGATTCATGATATAAGGGAGAGGATGAATATGATACGGATTTCGGAGTTTCAAATGAAGGATGTTGTAAATGTTTCAGATGGAAAGAGGCTTGGGAATATTGGAGATATTGATATTGATATAGACACAGGAAAGATTAGGGCGGTTATTATTTCTAAGCAGGCACGAATGCTTGGACTCTTTGGGAAGGAAGTAGAATTTGTGATTCCTTGGGAGCAAATTATGAAAATTGGAGAAGATGTCATACTTGTAAAAGTAGATCATGTTAATTCTGTAACAGAATCAATACAAACACCGACAATTTCATAAAGAATATTACAAATTCCTCTTTTTTTTCTGTTGTCATTATGAAAAAATAAAAGTATGGTAAAATAGACAGGAAGTACCATACTTTTTTCTGTTATTTTAATTAAAAGGAGTCGCTTTATGAGAGAACCATTTAAATATGCGGACGGTATACTGTATTTACAAGCGTGGAAAGAACTTGGAAACATTACTGTTGGATTTACGACAAAAGATGGTGGAGTAAGTACAGGCTCCTTTCATGCGATGAATTTAGGATTACATGTGAATGATATCGTGGAGAATGTTCATGAAAACAGACGCATTTTAGCCAATAAGTTACAAAAACCATTAGAAAAATGGATTTGCTCTGAACAAGTTCATGACCATCATGTTGAGAAAGTAGGACTGCAAGAAAAAGGGAAAGGCGTTTATTCATATGAAGACGGTATTCCAAAAACGGATGGCATTTATACGACTAACAAAGATGTTCTCTTAACATCTTGTTACGCTGATTGTGTTC
>NZ_JBFTMA010000118.1:0-9162 GCF_056396725.1 Bacillus sp. 05T31 | reverse complement strand
GTTGTACATAGTGCAATCAAGAATTGGTATGAAAAGAATAAAGAGTTTGTTGAGGCAGGAACAACAATTTTGATAAAACTCCCATTATAATTCATATTTTAGATTGTTTATATAGTGTAATAAAATAAATAGATGTATAATTATATTGGGTGATTTATATATAAGATTAATAGGGAGAGGAATTCGATAGAATGGAAAAGGCTTTTAAAATTAAACGAGTTGCAGTTGTTTCAGTAGCGATTGCAATAGTAGCTATTGGGTATTTCATGTTTCAATCTATTACTTCACCAGCAAAAGCTGTTGCGAAACAAGAAAATGTAGTGCAGCTTGCAAGTGAACAACCGAAAGTTGAAATGAATAAAACGGCACCAAGTCGTTTTAATGGACAGGAAAGAAAAGTTGCTTACCTTACATTTGATGATGGGCCAGGAAAATATACGGCTGAATTATTGAATATGTTAAAACAGCATGATGCGAAGGCGACATTCTTTTTAATTGGTGCGAATGTGAAACAGTTTCCTGATTTAGTAAAACGTGAAAATGCAGAAGGACATTATGTTGGAATGCATAGTATGACACACAATTTTGCGAAGTTATATAAAAATGGCGAGTATGTTAATGAAATGAAAGAAGATCAAGGCTTAATCGCAAATATTATTGGGAAAGCCCCTAAATTAACACGTCCTCCATACGGATCGATGCCTGGTTTAAATGAAGGTCTTCGAAATAAAGTAGTTGAGGATGGTTTAAAAGTGTGGGACTGGACAATTGACTCTTTAGACTGGAAATACAATAAAGTACCAGTKGATGCAGCGGCAGCGCAAATCGCTCAAAATGTATTAGCTGGTGCAACAAAACCGCAAGAAGTCATTTTAATGCATGACATTCACCCGCAATCAGTTGCTGCTGTGCCAGCAATTTTAAAGGGTCTAAAAGAAAAAGGTTATGAATTTGAAGCATATCATGAAGAGAGTCACTTCCCAGTGAACTTCTGGCATGATAACCGTATGTAATGGAGGAATTGAAGTTGAAATATGGAAAAGTAGCAGTTGTTGGAGCATTATCAGTAGGATTATTATCAGGTTGTTTCGGTGAAAAGCCAGAAGAAAATTTACATACGGCTTTTGAAGCAGCAGCGACACAAGAAAAATCTTTAGTTGAGGATACGAAAAAATTAGAGCAATTAGAAAAGCAAGGGCAAGAACTATATTCTCAAATTTTACAAGAAGGTAAAGAACATAATGAAGCAGTTACGAAGAAAATTGAGCAAGCTACTGTAAATGTAGATGAGCGTGAAAAAGTATTGAAAAATGAGAAAGAACTGTTAAAAAAAGCTCAGAAGGAAACGAAATCGGTTCAAAGCAATATAGAGAAGCTTGAAGATAAGAAATTGCAAAAACAAGCAAAAGCAGTAGAAGAATCGTATAAAAATCGTTATGATGCCTTCCAAAAGATGAATGAGAATTACACGAAGGCGTTAGCGACTGAAAAAGAACTGTATGAAAAATTAAAAGTAAAAGAAACGAAGTTAAAAGAAATTGGTGAAAACGTTAAAACTGTTAACGAGTTAAATGTGGAAACGCAAAAGGCGAAAGAACAATTTAATACACATACAAAAGAGTATAATGATAATAAATTAGCATTTTATAAAGATGCACAAATTAAAATTAAAGAACAAAAATAAAGAAAGATCTTAATTATAATAAAAAGCCGGGGAAACATTGTCAAAAATGTTTTTTCGGTTTTTTACTTTAAATGAATAGAAAAGACTGGAATTGATATCATAAAAGAGTTATAGTGAAATATTCGAAGGGAAACATTGTAAAGTAAGGAGAAGGAATTATGTCATATGAATTTTTATTCAAATTAGGTTTAGCACTCTTTTTAGGATTATTCATCGGAATAGATAGGCAGCTAAAGAATAAACCGCTTGGTGTGAAAACAAGTATGGTTATTTCCGTAGCGAGTTGTTTAATTACAATGGTTTCAATTGAATCAGTGAATGTTTATTCTGTACCGGGTCATACAAACATGGATCCAATGCGTCTCGCCGCTCAAATTGTTAGTGGGATTGGTTTTCTTGGAGCAGGGGTAATTTTACGAAGAAATAATGACGTTATTTCAGGATTAACGACAGCCTCTATGGTATGGGCCGCTTCAGCACTAGGTATTGCGATTGGTGCAGGGTTTTATATACAAGCGACGGTTGCTATGATTTTAATTATATTAGCGATTAACGTACTTCCGCAAATTGTGAAAATTGCAGGCCCTTATTCATTAAGACAAAAGGACTTATCTATAAAAATTACCGTAAACAAACATCGAGAGTTAGACGGGATTTTTAAGCAAATTAAAAATTTAAATATGCAAGTGAAACGAGTGAAAATTAAAGATATTGATAATGGGGCATCTCAGCAATTGGAAATGGTCATTTTAGCTCCAGAAGATTTATATACAACTGAATTATATAGTTCTTTAAAAGAAATCGATCATGTTGTTTCAGTAGAAGTTGAAAGTAGATAAAAAGAGTGATGCAAATTCACTCTTTTTTTWATGCATACAAAACATYTTGCTATAATTATTTTCTAAGGGGGATGAGTATGGTGGAGATACATATTAGAARGGCAATRAAAGMTGATATTTCGGCAATTGCRAAAGTGCATGTGGATAGTTGGAAAACAACGTATAAGGGGATATTCTCTAATGAAATTTTAGACAATATAACGTATGACCAACGAGAAAAGCTATGGGAAAGTATATTTCAAAAAGAAGACGGGCATCAATTTAGGTTTGTAGCAGAAACGTTAAATGGTAAAATAATTGGATTTATCGATGGGGGAGTTGAAAGAACAGGTACATATAATTGTGATGGGGAATTATATGCAATATACATTTTACRAGAGTATCAAGGAATGAAGATAGGACAAAGATTATTTCAAGCTTTACTATTTGATTGTAAAAAAGATAATATGCAATCTCTTTTAGTTTGGGTAGTTTCTAATAATCCTTCTAAAAAGTTTTATGAAAAATATAATCCGGAAAAAATTGACACGAAACTTTTAGAAAGACTAAATGTAGAAGAAATAGCATATGCTTGGCGAGATATGGATTGTTTATACAAATCACTATCAATCTAGAAAACGATAATATTATTATGTAAATTTAATTTACGAGAATGAAAAAATACATCAATTATTATATTGGTGTATTTTTTTGCGTACAGATGTAATGCTGATAAAAATCCGAAAGTTTTGTTAGATTATAAATTCTGAAATATATACCAGAATGATTATTATTATCAATTAGAATCATGATTGATAATGAAATTCAATTATTAGAAGTTTTATAAAAATTTTGTTAGTGTTCGTCTAAAAGAGGAGGAGCAGTATGCACCATGCGAAAGATATCTTGAAAGAAGAAATGAAGGTATTAACAAATAGAAAATTAGAAGTAGTAACTTCATAAGATGGAATGATGTAAGAGTCTCGTTTAAGAGACTCTTTTTTTAAAAAAGTAACAATAACCAAAAATTACCATGTATTTAATTTCGAATTTGATACAATTTAATATATATAAGGAGGTGATCGGTAATGGCTAGAAATCGTAACGCTAATCAATTAGCATCACATGGAGCACAAGCAGCTCTAGATCAAATGAAATATGAAATTGCACAAGAGTTTGGTGTACAGCTTGGAGCTGATACTTCTTCACGTGCAAACGGTTCTGTAGGCGGTGAAATTACAAAACGCCTTGTAGCGATGGCAGAACAACAGCTTGGTGGCGGATATACTCGTTAAATGTAGAWGGTTATAGGAGAAAGGAAGGATTCTTCCTTTCTTTTTTATTTTCAATTAATTGGTATGAATATATTGTGAACAGGATTCAAAGAATAGGAGTAATGCTATATTTTACCCAATTTCTTTTGTTGTAAATGGAAAGTAGTAAAGATGAAATAGCCCTGGTGGAATGTAAACATAATTTCCAGCAGGGCTATTATATGGTAAGAAATATATGATGAAAGGTTCCGAAATCAACATGTTAAAAAAAGAAAACTGTTGTTTAATTGCACTTGCATCAGTTCCACTTGTTATGACGTTAGGTAATTCAATGCTTATTCCAATCCTGCCAACCATTGAAAAGAAATTACATATTTCATCCTTCCAAGTATCCATGATTATTACAATTTATTCTATCATTGCAATTATACTTATACCGATTGCTGGTTATTTATCAGATAGGTGGGGAAGAAAGATGGTAATGGTTCCAAGTTTATTAATTGCAGCTATTGGAGGAGCGATAACGGGCTGGGTATCATGGAAAGTTGATAACCCTTACGTTTGGATTCTTGTCGGAAGAGCAATTCAAGGGATAGGTGCTGCTGGTGCTATGCCAGTTGTCATACCATGTGTAGGTGATTTATACAAAGATGAAAAACAGGTTAGTGCAGGTTTAGGAATCATTGAGACGTCAAATACATTTGGAAAAGTATTGAGTCCCATATTAGGATCAGCTCTTGCAGCTATTGTATGGTTCTTACCATTTTGGGCGATTCCAGTTTTATGTKTAATATCGATTGTTTTACTACTGGTACTAGTAAAGGCGAAGAAACAAGAAGAAGAAGYCCCACCACTTAARGAATTTATTCAATCTATTATCTCTACGTTTCGAGAAAAGGGAAGATGGTTAATTGCCATTTTTATACTAGGTGCAATTATTATGCTTATTTTATTCGGAATACTTTTTTATCTGTCAACTATACTGGAGTCGAAGTACGATATTCATGGTATATGGAAAGGGTGTGTACTCGCTATTCCTTTACTTGTACTATCACTTAGCTCATATATGGCTGGTAAAAAAATTGGAGATAAACAAGATATTATGAAAAAGTGTATCTATATTGGATTTTTACTGGCTGCTGCATCTGTCTTCTTACCTTTATTTCTAAAAGGAATCTATTTGCTACTTCTTTGTCTCGTTATTATGGGGGGAGGAATTGGTATGGCGTTACCATGTCTAGATGCTCTTATTACACAAGGGATTGAAAAAGAGCAGAGGGGGACAGTTACGTCATTTTATAGTTCAATGCGATTTATCGGTGTAGCAGCTGGACCACCCCTGTATTCTTTTTTTATGAAAGGGGCAGACCATGAAGTGTTTTATTTAACAAGCATCTTCGCTGCTATTGGTGCTGTCATAGCAATTATTTGGATTAAACCAGCAAAAGATGAAATGATGTTAAAACAGAAACCGGAACCAACTTCATAATGCGAAAGAGAATTGCATGCCAATTACATAACATGCAATTCTCTTTAATTAGTTAGGAAAAACAACTTGTTTTAACATATAAAGTGCGACTCCCCATATGAGTAGCCCTGAAATTTTATTTAATACTATAATCGTTTTTCCTGTTGAGTCAAATCCTTTTAGAAATTTTCCAGCAAAAGCTAAACTAATAAACCAGATCCAAGAAACTATAATTGTTGCAAAAGTGAAAGCCCATTTCTCACTTCCTATGTACTGTATAGAGTTTGTTCCGATTACACCAATTGTGTCTAAAATTGCGTGTGGATTTAGTAATGAAACTGATGCGGCGAAAATAATTTGATTTTTTAAAGGCATGCTTTTTTCTTGTTTTACATCATTTGAAGAATCGCTTCTCCAAATAACCCAGCCCATATACATAAGAAAGAAAAATCCAATCATATACAAGGTGGTTGTTAACCAAGAGAAAGTTAAGAGGACAAGGGAGACACCTTGTACAGCAATTAATATTAATAATGTATCACATATAGATGCAGTCAAGACTACAGGAGCAGCTCGCCAAATATTTGGTTGACTAGCGCCTTGGTTAAAGACGAAAACATTTTGGACACCTAATGGAATGATAAGACCAAATGCAAGGATGATCCCGTGAATAATTGCTTCACTCATCAGATTACCTCCTACTTAATTTGATTAATTATGATAGTCTATATTGTATAGAAGAAATGAAAATTTGTATCCATCCATATGGTTGGATAGGTTACCAACCATAAAATATGTGAGGTGATATAATGGAAAGGCTCGTTTGGAAACCTAATATGTCTTCATCTATTCCTTTGTATAAACAAATAGAATCTTATATAAAAGAGAGAATTGTTAATGGGGAATGGACAATTGGAACTAAATTACCTTCACAAAGAGCTTTGGCGCATGCGTTTGAAGTGAACCGAAGTACAATTGTAATGGCTTTCGATGAGTTAATAGCAAAAGGGTATATTGAGGGGAATGGACGGAAGGGAACAATTGTTATAAAAAATAGTGAGAATACTTCAACATATGCCCCGCCTCCAAACTGGCAGTCTTACGTAGAAACAGGACTTCATTATCCGAATCTTCCTGCTGTACAAGAGATTAATCAAGCTGAATTTACTCCCAATGTAATTCGATTAGGAACAGGTGAACTTTCACCGAGTCTCTTACCTGAGAAAAAGATGAAGGGTATTATTAATAAAATTTTACAATCAAATGTTCCACTTGGGTATGAGGAACCGAAAGGGAATCTCCATTTAAGAGAAAAAATTGCGGAATATTTAAAAGGGCATGGGGTATATGTATCTCCTGACTCTATTTTAATTGTTTCAGGGGCAATTCAAGCATTGCAGCTTATTTCTATGGGGCTTCTTCCGAAAGGAGCGTCAATTTTATTAGAAAAACCATCATATTTATATTCGCTTAATGTATTTCAATCAGCAGGAATGCGCTTGATTGGAATACCAATGAATGAGAATGGTATAAATACTTCATACATTACAAAATATAAGAAACAATTTAACGCATCTATTTTATATACAATCCCATCTTTTCATAATCCGACCAATTTTAGTATGAACGCTAAGAAGAGGGAAGAAGTGATGGAGATATGTAATGAAATTGGATTACCTATTATTGAGGACGCGGTATATCAAGATTTATGGTTCGATGCACCAGTTTCAAAACCTTTAAAGGCATATGATAAAAATGGGATCGTGCTACATATTGGAAGTATGTCCAAAGTCATTAGTCCTGGTTTAAGAATTGGGTGGGTTGTTGGATCAGAATCCGTTATTCAAAGATTAGCAGATATAAAAATGCAAACTGATTATGGTTCAAGTTCTATATCCCAGCAGATTGCAGCGGAGTGGTTTGAAAATGGATTGTATGATGAACATTTACAGTTTGTAAGAAGTGAATTGAAAAAACGTAGAGATTTTATGATAAGTATGTTAGAAAAGTATTGTAGTGGCATTGTAACTTGGCATGAGCCAGCAGGAAGCTTTTACATTTGGCTACATATAAATCTACCAATTTCGAATCGTAGTTTATTTGAAAAAGCTTTACAAGAAAAGGTGTTGTTAAACCCAGGCACTTTGTATGATAGAAGTGCTAACCAATTTTTACGTCTTTCTTATTCCTATGCAACTGTAGAAGAAATTGAAGTTGGAATAAAAAAGATYGCGCAATTAATTAAAATGTAAAAGGAGAAAACCATGAAACAATATGTGATTTGCCAAATGATTGATGGAGATAAATATTTAGCTGCTTATGCGGAGACAAAACAGGATGCAATTGAAAAAGCAGAATTGCTAGGTTTAAGAACTGGAAATCGTTACATAGTAATTACCGCAAAAGAAGCAGAAGGGTTAACTTATCCTTAAATAATGGGAGAGTACATAAGAAGTAAATAAGCCTAATAATGTACTATATTATTAGGCTTATTTACTATTAAAGTGTGACAGGGAAAATAATATAATTATGAGTCAAGTTGACGGAAATACCGATTTGTTTTTCGATCCTGATTTCCGTCTCTATATTCATCAACATATTGTCTGAAGTTCCAGGATTGTAAAAACTTATTAGCTGCATTATAACCAGAGTTATAGRGCCATTCTTTCTCTTCTTTAGTTAGTTGAAAATTAGTACTGGTAATGCTTCCTGTCGGAATTGTAATAGTTCTAGCCTTTGATTCTTTATCTAAATGACGTAAATCATGAGCTTGCATCATCGTTTTAAATAATCCTTTGAACATGGAAATAGGTTCGTCATAGTGGGCGGGATCAGCTTGAATCTCATCTTTTACAAAATGAAATCCAAAGGTAGGCCAGCGAGGAGAAGTCGGTGAATCGAAAATCCAAATTGGGTAATTACTTAAAATACCGCCGTCAACCATATAACAAGGCTGCTTCCATTTTGGTGTTCTCCATTTCACTGGTTCGAAGAAGAAAGGAATGGTTCCACTCATTCTTACTGCTCTAGCGATAGAGAAGCGGTAATTTAAAAATCCGTAGTTTGGTAAGTCATCGGGAAAAATAACCATTTTACCATTGCTTATATCTGAAGCAATAATTTTGAGTTTATTCAAATCGGGTAAGTCTGTAAACAAATGAATTCCTTTTTTTCTAAGCAGGTCTTCTAGCCATTCTTCGAGAAATACATTTGAATAAATACCTAGAGTAGACCAAGCGCTTAATCCTTTACCAATAAAGGGGATTTTATCAAGAAAAGTTTTTTTAGTGAATTTTTCATAATCAATGTCTGTTACAATCGTCTTTAATTCGGAACAAGAATATCCTGCTGCTAGAAGAGCTGCAATAATAGCGCCGGCTGATGTTCCAGCTAAACGTTCCCATTCATATCCTTTTTCGGCTAACGCGCAAATTGCCCCTACATGAGCAATTCCGCGTACACCGCCTCCTTCAAAAACACCATCAATTTTCATTGAACATACTTCCTTTCTAAAAAATGAAAATGGAAAAAAAGCACGTATTGTACGTGCTTTTTTACAATAGTTTTTAAGTTTACTAGCAGCCTACAAAGCCGCCCCAACAGCTAGCTCCGATGATGATTAGAAGGATAAATAAAACGATTAATAAAGCGAAACCTCCATAACCACAACCGCCACCACAACTACCGCCGTAACCRTAACCACCGCCGTAACCGCCGCAACTATATCCGTAACCCATGTGGAATTCCTCCTTAAATTAAAAATAAAAATGAACGAGGGGAAAATGTACTGGAAGAAATAAAGAACTATCGTGTTTGTAGGAACAATGTATACTATGCTTTTTTAAACTTGTTCGCGTACGAGGGATAAGCCCGTTTTTTGGAGGGCTTGTTGAATTTACAATGAATGAAGTATAATCT
>NZ_JBFTMA010000117.1:0-9178 GCF_056396725.1 Bacillus sp. 05T31 | reverse complement strand
ATTTACTACCAGCTTTTCAAACGAACGCAAGTCAATATGCTGTAGGAGTTAAAAATTCTATTTTCACATTTATCGGATTTGAGGTAGCTCTGTTTTATGCTGTGATGTTGAACGATAAGRCAGCGAAAAAAGCGCCAATGGCAGTTGCAAAAGCAGTGATGGTAAATGTGCTGTCATACATTTTAATTTATGTAACTTGTATTAGCGTTTTTTCGTATATGACAACCCGTGGATTGACGTATCCAACAATTGAATTGGGTAAAGAAATTGAAATTGGTGGAGGTTTTTTAGAAAGATTTGATGCCATTTTTTTTACTACTTGGATTATTACTATTTATAACACTACAGCAATGTATTATGACGTCGCATCTTTATTATTTTGTGCTATGTTTCCGAAAGTGAAGAAACATATTTTCATTTTTGTAAGTGCCCCGATTATTTTTATGGCGAATATGATACCTAGTAATTTGAATACTTTGTCAAGTTATGGGACTTATTTAGCTTGGATAGATATGGGTTTTGTCGTGCTAGCGCCTTTGTTAGTTTTTATTGTATATAAAATAAAAAGAAGGAATGGTAGAAATGAAACACCTTCTTAAAATTATAATGGTTATGGTTTTAGCWGGATCTATAAGTGGGTGCTCTGAGCTAGAAGAAATAGAAGAAAGAGGATTTGTAGTAGGCGCAGCTTACGATATTGTGAAGGCAAAGAAATCAAATCCAATTATGAAAGGGACGTATCAGATGGTACTTCCCAGTAAGTTARCGCAACAAGGTGGCCAAGTCGGTGGAGATAGTGAAAATTATATTAATGTKAGTGCGAAAGCAGATAGTGTCTTTGAGCAAATACGAATTATTGCTAAAAAAATTAGTCGCTCATTATTCTTTCCGCATATACAAGTGATAATTTTTTCTRAAGATTTACTAGCGAATCCATATGTTTTACAAAATACGTTAGATGTATATATTCGTGATCACGAGATGAGAAGAAATATTCGTTTGTTCGTTTCTAAGAAAAATGCAGAAGCTATTTTAAAGCAGAGCGCCAAGCCTGAGAACTTACCGGCRCAGTATATTGATATGTTAGCTGAGCATCCTCCGAAAAATGCTCAAATGATTGAAGCTGCAAGAATTGGTGAGGTACAGCAAAAAATGATTRCTAACCAAAGTTTCGTATTACCTATTCTCGAACTAACAAAGCAGGGGGTACAAATGAACGGGGCAGCGTTGTTTCGTGGAAAAGATAATAAGTGTGTAGGYAGTTTGAATGGAGAAGAAACATTMGGAATGAATTATGTAATAGGTAAAAAAATTGGAGGGTTCTWTACTATCCGTAAACAAGGTCAGCTTGTTACATACGAAATTCATAAGATGCGCCGAAAGATTAAAGTATCTACGGAAAATGCTACAAAACCGAAGTTTGATATCCATTTATCTTTGGAAGGGACCTTAGCAGAGTTACATTTTAGTGATCATAAACAAATTATGAATGAAAAGCGATTAAAGAAAACCATTGCGGAGGAAATGGAGAAGCGTATCCAAAAATCGATTAAGCTTGTTCAAAAAAAATATAAGGTAGATGTATTAGCGTTAGGAGAAGTATATAAGCGGCATAATTATAAAGAATGGAAGAAGATAGATAAGAATTGGGATCAAGGTGAAAATTATTTTAGYAATGCTGAGGTTACTGTTCATGTTCATCCRRYAATTGARCATTCAGGYTCAGCTTTACCGAAGAGAGTGAAATAAGGTGATTTAAGTTGTTTACTGGACTAGGAATTAGTTGCACGATATTAATGGCGATTCTTCCGGGAGCCATATACTCCATTCATAAAAAAATCACAACGTATGGAGCTCAGCCGTGGAAAGAAAAAAAGAAACCTGAATAATTTCAGGTTTCTTTCGTGMAAAGCATATGTGAAGGGGGATACCTTCTATGTATGCTTTGTTTTTTATACAAGYCCTAACCAATGTACCAATTGTGTAAAGAGGAATGTCACAACAATGGCAATAACAGTAGGGATTGCGAACGATAAGAATGTCCATTTTGCACTTTTTGTTTCTTTATATATGTTAACCAGTGTTGTTCCGCACGGGAAATGAAGGAGTGAGAACAACATTGTATTTAACGCTGTTAACCAAGTCCAACCATTTTCTAAGAATAGATTTTTAATTTGGTTAAAATCATCTATTTCAGTTAAAGCCCCAGTTGATAAGTAAGACATTAATAAAATCGGGATAACAATTTCATTCGCTGGTAGTCCAAGAATGAATGCAGCTAAAATAAACCCGTCAAGTCCTAACATTTTAGCAAATGGATCTAGGAAGTTTACAAAATACATAAGTAAGCTTGTGTCACCGATGAAAATATTAGCAAGTAACCAAGTTAATGCAGCYGCAGGGGCAGCTACAACTACAGCTCGTTTTAAAACATATATTGATTTATCGAGTGTTGCGCGTACAATTGTATTCCAAACTTTTGGCTTACGGTACGGTGGTAACTCAAGTGTGTAGTGAGTYGGAACGCCTTTTAAAGCTGTTTTCGATAGTACCCAAGAAACAGTTAATGTCATAATAACACCAATTACAACCATTCCAACTACGACACCWGCAGTAACAARTGTTTGCATACTACCKGTATAACCAGCGGCCATAAATAGTGAAGCCATTAAAATTAACATAGGCCAGCGCCCATTACATGGAACGAAGTTGTTTGTTAAGATTGCAAGCATACGTTCACGCGGTGATTCAATAATACGTGTTGACATAATGGCAGCTGCATTACAACCGAATCCCATTGCCATTGTTAAAGATTGCTTGCCATGTGCACCAGATCGTTTGAATAAGCGGTCCATGTTAAATGCGACACGTGGTAAATATCCGTAGTTTTCTAATAGTGCGAACATAGGGAAAAAGATTGCCATAGGTGGTAACATAACGCTAATAACAGCACCGATACCACGGAATAAACCRAGTATTAAAATGCCATGTAACCATTCAGGTGCATGCATTACTTGGAACCAAGATGTTAAATGTCCTTCGACCCAGCCAAAAAACTCAGCAATCATCTCGGATGGCACGTTAGCACCAGCGATTGTAAGATAAAAAATAATAGATAAAATACCGAGCATAATTGGAAATCCCCAAATAGGAGAAGTGAAAATCTTATCTAATCTTTCTGAACGATATAATTTATCAGTATTCGTATATTGGACAGCTTCTTTACRTATATTCGCGGAGGTTCGATAAATATCTCCGACAATATCATCGCGTATGTCCTCTTTTGAAAGTGTTTGTGCATGTTGAACAATATAGTCCAGCGGAAGAGCTTTACTGGCTGAGTGAGATTCCATTYATTACGACCTCCCTTACAAGTGGTTCRTTATGWTGTTTTTGRAGTGYAGTTAAGAAATTTTTATCTCCATCTAAWATACGTAACGCAATCCAACGTGCTGGATACGTATYRCCGAACACTTTATAAATTTGTGGTTCYAATTCTTGAATCATATTTTCGATTTTTTCATTATAAGTAATTTTAATTGGTGTTGGAATGAGTTTTTTATTTGCTACTTTAGCGATGACATTTAGCAAATGACCAATGCCTACTCGGTTGCGAGCRGAAATCTTCACTACAGGTACACCGAGTGATTTTGCTAACTTCTTTTCGTCAATAATGATTCCTTTTTTCTCCGCTTCATCAATTAAGTTAATACAAATGACCACATCGTTTGTCATTTCCATCACTTGGAGTGCTAAATTTAAATTTCTTTCCATTGCAGTTGCGTCAATAACAACTACAGTTACTTCTGGTTTTTCAAATATAATATAATCTCGTGCGACTTCTTCATCTGCCGAATTTGAATACAGTGAGTAAGTTCCAGGTAAATCTATTATTGTATATATATTTCCGCCATGCTTATATTCCCCTTCGGCCTTTAAAACAGTTTTCCCCGTCCAGTTTCCAGTATGTTGTTTTAAGCCTGTTAAAGTATTAAATAATGTACTTTTCCCAGTATTCGGGTTACCAGCTAACGCAATACGATGGTTACTCATCTGAAATCATCTCCTATTAATACCCCGAAAATAAGGGAGCTTTCTTCACTACGCAGTGCAATAGTTGTGTTGCTTACTTGATAAGCGACTGGGTCTCCAAGTGGGCTGCGTTGTAATACTTTAATTGTCGCTCCAGGAAAAAAGCCTAAATCTAATAAACGTCGTTTCATAGTTCCTTCTAATTGTATCTTCTCAATTTGTACAAATTCCCCTGTTCTGAATTCGGAAAGGGGTTTAGTATTAGCCGATACCATAAAAGTTACCTCATCTCTATATTTTTAGTTTTAGTTTAAAAAGTTTCCTTAGGTAAACTTTTTGATACTAATATAGTAGACTACATTTAATGATGCTGTCAATTAGTACTTTAAAAATATTCAAATATTTTTAGAATTGTTCCAATTTATTTAGTTGTACCGAAAAATATTACTGGAATTCTTCTTAAAGTAAGAGTGTAAAAGCTTAAAAATATAGGGGAATTGTAAATRTAGTTTTAACCTAAAGGGAAAAATAMAGAAAATCRTTTACATTGAATTTACATTGTTAAGATTAAATTTACAATACTGCGTGTTTAGTGTGGGTTTTGTTGGCTTTTTCAACTGTAAATGTTGGAATGTCTAGCTTTTAGGGGATGTTATCTCTATTTACTTAAACTTAAAAATTGCTTAACACTCACATAATATTGTTGTCCTACAATGAATTTGTGTTCGAAAGAAGATGAATTCGAAAAGTGATAATCCAAATGGGGGTACAAGACATGGTTATGAAAAAGGGTATTAAATTTTCTTTAGCGGCTTTAGTTGTTGCAGGTGCATTAGTTGGATGTGGAAAAGCAGAAAGTACGGATAATAAGGAAGCTGCTAAAGGTAGCGATGCAAAACAAGAATTATCAGGTACGATTGCAGCGGCTGGCTCTACAGCTCTTCAACCTCTTGCGGAGGAAGCTGGAAAGAAATTCATGGAGAAAAATTCAAAAGTTTCTATTCAAGTTCAAGGTGGCGGTAGTGGGACTGGGATTAACCAAGTAGCATCTGGTGCRGTACAAATTGGTAATTCGGATGTTCCGGCTTCAGATAAAATAAAAGATGCTGAAAAAGCAAAAGAATTAGTAGATAACAAGGTAGCGGGTATTGCATTCGCGCTTGTCGTAAATAAAGATGTAAAAGTTGATAACTTAACAGCAAAACAAGTACAAGATATCTTCACTGGAAAAGTAACGAACTGGAAAGAAGTAGGCGGAAAAGATGAAAAAATCAATGTAATTAACCGACCGGCTTCATCTGGTACACGTGCTACTTTTGAAAAGACAGTGATGAAAGACGCGAAGATTAATGATGGAACTGGTACAACACAAGATTCTAACGGTGCAGTAGAGCAAGCGATTAACTCTACTCCAGGTTCAATCAGCTATTTAGCAATGTCTTACATGGTTGGCGATAAAAAAGGTGCATTGCAAACTGTGAAAATTGATGGTGCTGAACCGAAAATTGAAAACATCTCTGCTGGTAAATATCCATTCTGGTCTTACGAGTATATGGTAACTAAAGGTGAGGCAAAAGAAGCGACAAAAGCTTACATTGATTATGTAAAAGGTAAAGATTTCGAAAAACAAGTAGAAGATATGGGTTACATCCCAATGTCTAAATTAAATAAGTAATAAAATTTTATGGGGCTGGCTGCAAGGYCAGTCCTGTTCAATGCAATCTATGAAGTGGGGTCTGTCCTGTGATGAAGGGGAAAAAACAAATTAATTACGTAAAGAGTGAATATATAGGTAGATCACTTGTTACGTTTTGCGGTATCTTTATTGTTTTTATTACATTAGCTATTATTGCGTTTATTTGCGGCAAAGGAATTCAATCTTTCACGCAAAGTGGTATCTCRTTTTCTGAGGTGTTAACTTCGACAAAATGGAATCCAAATGCTGATCAAGGTAMGTATGGTGCTGTMATCTTTATTGTCGGTTCGACRCTTGTGTCGTTAGGTGCTGTTRTCATTAGTGCACCAATTGCTATAGCTCTTGCTATATTCATGAATTTAATTTCGCCGAAGTTTGGGAATAAAGTATTAAAGCCTGTTTTAGAATTATTAGTTGGTATTCCATCAGTTGTATACGGATTATTAGGGGTTACGATCTTGGTTCCTCTATTACGGGATTCGTTCGGTGGAGTGGGATTTAGTTTAATTGCGGGTATTATTGTCCTGAGTATTATGATTTTACCTACTATTGCTAGTATTGCCTCTGATGCAATACGCTCTGTTCCGTTTGATTACTTGGAAGCTTCTTACGGTCTAGGATCGACGAAATGGCAAGCGATTAGCCGAGTTATTGTTCCTGCTGCAAAACAAGGGATTTTAACAGGTATAGTTTTAGGGTTAGCGCGTGCTTTTGGTGAAGCGTTAGCGGTTCAAATGGTAATCGGGAACACGATTAAATTACCGGAAGGAATATATAGTCCAACAGCAACGTTAACAGGTATTCTGACAATGGATATGACGAATACATTGAACGGAACAGCTTGGAACAATGCGCTATGGACGTTAGCAATGATTTTACTTGTTATTTCATTCCTGTTTATTTTAGTAATTCGAGCGATTGGTCAAAGAGGTGAGCGATAATAATGAATGCAAGAACGGTAAATAAAGTTTGGACAGGTATCTTTTATGGGGTTGCAGCTTTAGTTGTAGCTTTGCTGGCTTTTTTAATGTACGAAATTCTGCAAAAGGGATGGGGATTTTGGGATCCTAGTTTCTTATTCGGAGAACCAAGCAATACAAGAGCTGGTGGGGGAATTGGTCCACAGTTATTCAATTCTTTCTACATGCTTGTTATAACACTTATTATATCTATTCCTCTTGGACTAGGGGCTGGAATATATTTAGCGGAGTATGCAAAACAAGGTCGTTTTTTAAGTTTTGTTCGTTTATGTATTGAAACAATGGCGTCTTTACCTTCTATTGTTGTTGGACTATTTGGCTTATTAGTATTTGTTACCATGACAGGCTGGGGATATACAGTAATGGGTGGAGCTCTTGCTTTAACTATTTTGAATTTGCCTGGTTTAACACGTGTTTGTGAAAATGCGATTTCTGAAGTTCCTCATAATGTAAAAGAGGCGAGTCTTGGATTAGGTGCAACGAAATGGCAAACAATTGCCCGCATCATTATCCCGTCTTCGTTACCACAAATCATTACAGGTATTATTTTAGCGGCAGGCCGTATATTCGGTGAAGCTGCGGCGTTAATTTATACAGCGGGTTTAACATCACCTATTTTAAATTCAGCAGCGGACTTCTCGAGCCCCTCGCATCCTTTAAATCCATTTAGACCAGCTGAAACGTTAGCTGTTCACATTTGGAAATTAAACTCTGAAGGGATTATCCCGGATGCGAAGTTAATTGCAACAAAATCTGCAGCTGTATTAATTATTATGGTATTACTCTTTAATATCATTTCTCGTTTCGTAGCATCTGTATTACACAAGCGTTTTACAGGAGCGAAAAAAAGTCGTAAAACGACGAAGAAGGTAAAAGCGGCATAAATGTCCGTAAAAGAACTCTCTGTTTATAAACAGGGAGTTTTTTTACGGACATTTATTAAAATCATTAACGGTAAGAGGTAGCGAATCGACAGTTGTTGGGGGAGTCTCCTATGATATTGAGTGGAAACTGATAGGTTTTTTGTTGGAACAAGAACATAGTGTTATATTAGATAGCCCATGTCTCTATGAGGGGATGCTTGAAAAGGAATAGGTTTATGTCGGAAGTATGGGACTACACATAAATATATTGAATGTTATCTTAATGATATAGAAGAAATTAATCGTAGGTTACAAACGCGTGAACGTAAGATAAGTCAAATTACAAAAGTAGCATTTCAAAAATGTCTGGCTGGCAGTAAAAGGCCTTTACATGGTGAATATCTTATTGTAGATTCTGGAGAGCCGCTAGAGAAGTATGGTAAAAAAGTGATGGATTATATTATGGATAGGTAGAGGGATAAAAAGGCGTTATCTTCATAATTGAAGATAACGCCTTTTAGTTTAAATATCAGGTGTTTCTGTAGAAGTGCTTATTTTTCTGCGGGAGCGTCTTTTTCTCCCGATTTTATCTAATAGTTCATACATAACGGGAACGACTACTAATGTAAGAACGGTTGAGACTGCCAAACCACCGATTACAACGACGGCCAGACTTTTCGATACCATACTTCCTGCTTGAGATTGCCCGAAGAGGAGTGGTAGCATAGCGACGATTGTTGTTATAGCTGTCATAATAATTGGGCGTAATCTAGTAGATCCTGCTTCTAGTAAGGCTTCTCTGGTTTCCATACCGTTTTCCCGATTTTGTTGCACTCTTTCTATTAATACAATAGCATTTGTAACGACAATCCCGATTAACATTAATGCGCCGATTAATGAATTTACGTCAACAGGTGTTCTTGAAATGATTAATCCTAAAATACCGCCGACAGCAGCTAATGGTAAAGAGAATAAAATCGCGAAAGGAGCACGTGCTTGCCCGAATGTGATAACCATAATTAAATATACAATCCCGATTGCGATTCCCATAATTTTGAATAAATCTGTGAAGTTCTCTTGCATAGATTCAGTAGCGCCTGCGACATTTACTTTTGCTCCGTTAGGTAAATCTAAGTCGGCTATCGCCTTGTTTACTTCTGCGCTTACTTCGCTTAAATCTTCACTTGAAGCTTCTGCGGTAATTTGAATCGTTTCTTTCCCATCTTTATGGAAGATTTCCGTTTGAAGTTGTTTTTCTGAAATAGTTGCAATGTCTTTTAAAGGAATTGGTCCGTTAATAGGTGATAGTATGTTTGTGTTTAAAATATCTTCTTGTTTGTTAACGGATGCCTTTTTATGTTCTATCATAATGGTTGTTTTTTCATTATTGATTGAGATTTCCCCAATAGGAGATTTCTTCATAAGGAATGATACTTGTTGTGCTGCTAATTCTGGTGTTAAACCGTGTTGTTCCGCTTTTGTTTGATCGATATGAATTTGCCATTCTTTTTTAGAGTCTTCTATATTTGTTTTTACTTTAGAAAGAGAATCCATGCTTTTTAGTTTTGTTTCGACGATGTTAGCGGCCTTTTTTAAATTTGTTTCGT
>NZ_JBFTMA010000116.1:0-9219 GCF_056396725.1 Bacillus sp. 05T31 | reverse complement strand
CATATGAACAATATATGAAATCAATATTAAAATTCCATCATCTATAGGGGGAATGAAAATGACAGAAAATCAAAAAGTTTACGACATAACGATTATTGGTGGTGGCCCAACAGGACTATTCACCGCATTTTATGGCGGAATGAGACAAGCAAGTGTAAAAATTATTGAAAGCTTACCTCAACTTGGAGGGCAATTATCCGCGCTATATCCCGAAAAATATATTTATGATGTAGCTGGATTCCCAAAAGTGCGCGCACAAGAGTTAGTTGATAACTTAAAAGAACAAATGAAAAGGTTCGATCCAACTGTTTGCTTAGAGGAAGCTGTTGATACGCTTGAAAAACAAGCTGACGGTATATTTAAACTTGTTACAAATAAACAAACTCACTACTCTAAATCTGTCATTATTACTGCTGGTAATGGTGCTTTCCAACCACGCCGCTTAGAATTAGAAGGCACAGCAAAATAYGAAAAGAAAAACTTACATTATTTCGTTGATGATATGAATAAATTTGCTGGAAGACGCGTCGTTGTATTCGGCGGTGGTGACTCAGCAGTAGATTGGACAATGATGTTAGAACCGATTGCGGACAAAGTTACAATTGCTCATCGCCGCGATAAATTCCGTGCACATGAACATAGCGTAGAAAGCTTAATGAATTCCCGTGCAGAAGTAAGCACACCTTACGTTCCAGTTGAACTTATCGGTGATGATACTATTGAACAAGTTGTTCTTCAGCACGTAAAAACAGAAGAAAAAATTATCATCGATGTTGATGACGTAATCGTAAACTACGGCTTCGTTTCTTCACTTGGTCCAATTAAAAATTGGGGCTTAGATATTCAAAAAAACAGCATCCTCGTGAACTCAAAAATGGAAACAAATATTCCTGGCATTTACGCTGCTGGTGACATTTGTACATATGAAGGAAAAGTAAAACTCATTGCTTGCGGCTTTGGTGAAGCACCGACAGCAGTAAACAATGCAAAAGCTTACTTCGATCCAAACGCAAAACTTCAACCAATGCATAGCTCAAGTATGTTTTAATATAGGAATGAAAAGAGCTCCTTTTACATGAAAGGAGTTCTTTTGTTATAAAGATCCCTAATCCAAATTACCTCTCTTTCTTCACAGCTATGTACTTTAGAAAAAATACCACATACTCCTAAAATATGTTACAATAAAACAGAACGTACGTTTCATTCAATGGAGGGAAATTTTATAATGAAAGAACCTATTATCATTAAGAAAGAAGCTTTCCAAGCAATCGGTGTTTCTATTACGACGACAAATGAAAAAGAGGCATCTACTGAAGGGAAAATCCCACAACTTTGGAACCAATACTTCCAAGAACAAATCATGCATCACATCCCAAATCAACAAACAAAAGAAACATTCGCTTTCTACTCAAACTACGAATCAGATGAAACTGGTACATATCAATTTACTATTGGCATGCCTGTTTCTTCATTAGAAGACGTTCCTGAAAATATGACAGCCTTAACAATACCTGCCGCAACGTATGCGGTATTTACAACGAGAAAAGGTCCTGTGTCTGAAGTCATTTGTGAAACTTGGGAATATATTTGGCAATGGTCGAAAGAAAACAAACGTGCTTTTACAACAGACTTTGAGCKTTATGACGAAAATGCAGTAGATCCAAATAACGTACAAGTGGATATTTATATTGCYTTAGCGTGAATGACAAAAAAGAAGATACCCTTTGGTATCTTCTTTTTTGTCGTTAAATAGCCACTGTGCAAATTCATTATTATTGTCTACAATGAGAAAGTGCAGTATAGAAATATTAGAAACTGTATAAAGTGAAACTATACTCAGTGGGGGTTTACGGGCAGTTGGTCTCCCGCCTAACTTCTTTGCCCTAGCCCAATTTTGAGGTGGGAGTTTTACTGCCCACAAATAGCGGGATAAAACGATTGTTAATAGGTTTTTTAGTCTAAATTTGGTACATAGAAAGGAAGCAATATGGAGGAACTACAACAAAATAAATCTGCTTTAGAAGGAAGCGGAAAACCGTTATTAAAAAATACGAACTTCCTTTTTCTTTGGGCAGCTACTCTCTTTTCAAGTTTTGCTTTAGCCTTTTTTACTTTTTCACAAACATGGTACATAGCAAAAACATTAAACCTTGAGGCTTCACTCGGTATTGTTTTCGTGGCTCTTAGTGTTCCAAGACTCATCTTTATGATTATCGGCGGAGCATTAGCTGATAAATTCCCGAAAAAAAATATTATGTTTTACTCTAATATTATTCGCGCTATTCTTGTCGCAACCATTCTCACCTGGTTCATCGTCGGTGATGTAACACTATATACATTTGCTTTGTTTGCTTTGTTCTTCGGACTTGCTGACGCTTTCTTCTGGTCAGCAGATGGATCTATTCTGCCTGAACTTGTAGAAAAAAGCCGTTTAACACAAGCAAATTCACTTACTCAAATGACAAACCAAGCATCTGTCATTTTAGGACCTGTACTTGGCGGTATTCTCATTAAATTTACGAACTATGAAACAATTTTTTCAATCACAATCCTGCTACTCATTATCGCTGCGATACTCGTTCAAAAAATACAATTTACAGTACCCGAAAAAAATGAAACAGATAAAGGCATGTTTACTTCTATTAAAGAGGGAATTTCATATGTAAAAGAATCACCATTTCTTTCAACTTTCCTTATATGTAGCGCCTTTTTAAATTTATTTTTAATCGGCCCAATGCAAGTAGGCTTCCCGCTCTTCGTCAAAAACGTTCTGCACGGTGATTCACTTCAGTTTAGTTACTTAGAAGCGTCTGTTGGCGGCGGGATGGCGATAGGAGCTGTCATTGTCGGATTAAAAAACATTAACCGCAGACGTGGTCTATTTTGTATTATCATGATGCTACTGTCTGGTGTATTCTTCCTAGCCATCAACTTTAGCACCGTACTTTGGCAAGCGTTATTAGCTGGAATGTTTTATGGTGTTACAATTGCGATGGCTATCGTTCCACTTATGGCAATGATTCAATCAACAGTAAAAGAAGAGATGATGGGACGCGTTATGAGCTTACTCATGCTTTCATCGATGGGATTCATTCCGCTCTCTTACGCATTTACATCGCTTGCACTTGGGATAGGCATTCCAATTGTAACGGTTATGAAAAGCGGTGCAATCGCTGTTATCGTCTTTGTACTATTTGTAGCAATTCGTGTTCCAGTTGTAAGAAAGTTCGATTAGCTACTTGGAGTCATGTATTATACGCATGGCTCYTTTTTAAATGGATCGAATAACGRTATYCCCTTACTYCKCCTYAAWGCCGCTCCCCACTCTAATCCAATTTCTAAAAATAAATCTCGCATCGTACTATACAATAGTGCTCCAACATCTTTACGAATTTCTCCGTACTTATACGCTCTCACAACACTTTTCACCCTCCAAATTAAATTTCCACGCACTTCTTCATCAGCTAATATTCCCTCTAATAAAGCACCTTGTTCTAGTAATCCGCTCTTTTTATAAGCAAGTTCCACCTTACTCCAAAATATATTAATCTTCTTCGGATTACTCGTCATCGGCACCAGTGCGTATATAAAAGGCTTCGGTATATCGTGACGACAATACGTTTCATCAAGCTCGTACGTTACTTTTCTTTTCTCTTTTATTTGTGGAATGTTTTTAGAAAGAATTGTTTCYCCCKCRYKTTTTTGCTCRTTTCCACTACAGCCATCTGTACGATCATCACTTTCACATGCGGACATTTTCATACGGTCATCCATGCGGTCAATTGCAGATTTAAGAAATACATATAAGTTTGCACTATATCCCCCGCGCTTATATCTTTCTTTTGTCGCAACACGTTTTATAATCCCTAGTTCCTCTAACTTTGCAATCGAGCGGCGTACCGTACGAATACTCTTTCCAACATTTGTAGCAATCGTCTCCATTAACGGACAAGCAACTCCCACGGTTTTCTGTTTCTCATTCACTGCATACTTTCCTAAAAAATGAATAATGATAGCATCCGTTTTATTCAATTGAAATCGATAGCACTTCAAAACTTGTTTTTGATATGTATTAAACTCTTCTTTACTTCGAAATTGACTATATGGTTTCATTAAATTATATAAGCTTCCCATTTTTATCACCTCACTTATAGGTAAGAAATAGGAAGAGAAATTGGCGTGATATTTAATATTTTTTATCCCGCATTAACGGGCAGTAAGACTCCCACCTCCAGATTCGGCGAATGCGAGGAGGTTAGGTGGGAGATCAACTGCCCGTAAAAGCCCGATTGGTTCAACTAATAATCAGTGGGGGATGGACAAAACCCCCACTGATTAAAATTTMACTTTATTGGAGATGAAAATATGATYGTAATTAGYGCTTGTTTAGGTGGTATTRCTTGTCGKTATGACGGTAACGATAATCTCGTTTCAAAAATAGAAGAGTTATTACAAAAGGAAGAYACCATCCTTGTTTGTCCCGAAGTATTAGGCGGTTTACCAACACCACGCCCTTCTGCTGAAATTATCGGCGGTAATGGCGATGATGTTTTAGATGGAAAAGCAAAAGTAATAACGAAAGAAGGACAAGATGTCACGGAGGCTTTCGTGCGTGGTGCTTATAAAGCATTAGAACAAATAAAAGATTTAAACCCAGAATATATAATTTTAAAAGAACGCAGTCCATCTTGTGGTAGTTCTACTATTTACACAGGGGAATTTAACGGCAATAAACAAACTGGTTACGGAGTGACAACAGCTTTATTCAAAAGGCATGGATTTAAAGTAATTTCAGAAGAGGATTTTGAGAACGAAAAAAGGAATTGACCCTGTTCGTCAATTCCTTTTCCATCTGTCTTATTTCACACCTAATTTTTCTTTCACTTTCGCAGGAAGCTCGTCCTTTTTCACTTCTTCCCAAGCTGTTACACCTTTTTTATCTGAGTGGTATACGCGTAGGAATGCTTCTTTACGAAGATTTTTTTGCGCTATGAATTCTAATTCTTTCTCTTTACCATCTTTATCAAAACCAGTTAGTTTATATTCGTAATCTTTATAAGGCTGACCATTATCAGCTTTACCATTATATTCTTTTCCATCTACTGTAATTTGAACGTAATACTCATCTTTACCCATACGGTTTAAATCACAGCCAACTAAYARRCTTGCRAATACRACTAAAATACTAAAAAGTGCAATATATCTTTTCATTTCCTTCACCTCATRTGTTTTTCTTATATTGTTATCTTAAGGCCTAAGCTTTAAAGAAGAAATTCAAAAACATGACATGAACATTACACTTTTGTAAGATAGTAAATTAAAACTTTAATCAGTGTTTTTTCATTGAAAACGTTATTGACACTCATCTAGCCTAGTCATGACAATCTATTAACGCCAATAACGTCTTCCACGCCAACTTTTCCACTTGTCACGAATCTTATCACATAATTTCCTTATACCGCTTATTACACCCTCTATTACGCACTCTATTATGATATCTATTACAAGGTAACTTACGAATCTAATTATAGGTTTAATCACATATCTCCCTACGAATTCAAAAACATCGTCGATCTTGCGTCCCCTTCTTCTTGCATATATTCGTTATCTTTGTCATGCTCTTTTTCTTTTTAGCGCAAAAGAAAAGACCTTCCTAACGATTTGGTTTCATCGCTAAGAAGGTCTTTATATGCAACCTACCCATTCAATTTCCACTTAGAATAAAGGGATGAAAAAACTTAGCAATCTTCTGGCTTACCAGCATTCGACGCTGTACGGAAAGATGATCCGCATCCACATGATGCGATCGCGTTTGGATTGTCGATTGTGAATCCGCCGCCAAGCATAGATTGCTTATAGTCAACTTTCACTCCCTTTACAATCGGAGCACTTTCTTTATCGATAACAAATTCAACACCGAAAAACTCAAGAACTGTGTCGTCTTCTTTTGGTTCTACTTCAAATCCTAAGCCGTAAGAAAGACCACTACATCCGCCGCCATGTACAGCAAGGCGCACGTACTTCTCTCCATCTTCAGCATCTTTTAACATATCTTTAATTTGAAAAGCTGCTTGTTCTGTTACTTCAATCATGAAATACACCATCCTTTCTGTTCTCATTCTATTATACATCTTTACGCTTCTATCTTGTACTCATACACTCCGCGGCAAATTATTTCCGCAGGTCCTTTCATTAATACATTTCCTTCTTCTGTCCATGCGATCATTAAGTCGCCGCCTGCTAAGTGAACCGTAATTTCTTTACCGTGTTCCATTTTCCCATTTAAAATTGCCGCAACGACAGCTGCGCATGCTCCTGTCCCGCAAGCTTGTGTTACACCAGATCCTCGTTCCCAAACGCGGAAATTCATCTCTTCATCATTCAAAATCTCGATGAATTCAACATTCACTCGCTCTGGGAACATTTCATGCGTCTCAAGAACCGGTCCTAACGTTGTAAGAGGCGCTTTTTCTACATCATCAACAAAAATAACCGCATGTGGATTCCCCATTGAAACAGCTGTAAATGCATAACGGTGATTATTGTATAAGAAGTTTTCACGAATAAATGGTGTTTCTCCTTCACCAAGCATCGGTATCTCTTCACGTGTTAAACGAGGTGCTCCCATATCGATTTTCGCTAATGTAACTTTGTCATCTTCTACCGTTACTTCTGCYGTAACAATACCAGCTAACGTTTCAATTGTGAAAACTTTACCTTCTACTAGTTTATGCTCATACGCATATTTCGCTACGCAGCGTAAACCATTTCCACAGCTCTTTCCTTCTGAGCCATCGTTATTAAACATGCGCATTTTTACTGGTGCCACGTCAGAAGGACAAATTAAAATCATTCCATCTGCACCAATACCAGTATTAATATTTGAAACCTTTTCCGCTACAATTGCTAAATCTTCTTCTCTAATTTGTTCCTCAAACATATTTACATATATATAACTATTTCCAAGACCATGCATTTTTGTAAAAGAAAATTGGCTCATTTTTATTCACTCCAAAAATAATTTATTATTTCAAGTATAAAATGCATGCTTTTAGAACACAATATGAATGTCCCCCGTTTCTCATATTTGACAGTGTTTTGGCAATAAGCCGTTCTTACACAAATCGTGTAAGAAAAAAGCCCTTCTAAAAGGGCTTTTTTTTTTTCGAAATAAACACTCCTAATAAAGTGAAACTTTAATCAGTGGGGGACGGGCAACAGGGCTTCAACCTAACTTTTTTGCTTCAGCTGAATTTTGAGGTGGGAGTCTTACTGCCCGCAAATAGCGGGATAAATGAAAAAAGAAAAACGTTGCCTGTTTGCAACGCTTTAAAACATTGGATTTTCATCCATATAATCATATACATTATTTACAAGTTCTTCTACTGTTGCACCTTGTACCACTTCACCATTTACAAGTGCAAATGGACCTTCAAAACAGATGCCACAATATCCTAAACAACCATATTCCATTACGTCTAAATTAGGATCTTTTTCTAATTTTTCTAAAGCTGCTTGCGAACCGCTTGCAAGGTTACCTACACAAAATTCGATTAATGGTTTAATCAAAACTCTCTCCCCCCTGTATCTCTAAACAAATTACCATTTACTTTATATGGTATGTGCATACCTAATTTGCGAAACGGATAAGTAACCCTCTCTACTTATTACCATTCCACTTTATTTATAAGAAGAAAACTAAGCTGTTTCTTGTTGTTTTCGTTATATATTCTAAACTATTTAGTTACTTCACTATTTCACTTCATAATAGATGGTCTTCTTTATATAACATACTACTCATAATGAAATAGTAAATAGTAACTAGAAAATGAAAACCACTTACTTTACTTTTCTTCTTATTGTACAACAGAGTATTCATTCATGCATTGTTATTTGTTCACAAATTCGATATAATTTGATTGTGTAAAGTCAAAATATTTTATTAATATAAAATTGTATGATTAGGGGATATTTCAACAGAAAAGGGGTAATCCATCATGAAACACCTCGTACTACTAGGTGGTGGCTACGGTGGAATGAGAATTCTGCAGCGGCTACTTCCAAGCAACCAACTTCCAGATGATGTACAAGTGACATTAATCGACAAAGTACCATATCATTGCTTTAAAACTGAATATTATGCATTAGTTGCGGGTACAATTTCAGAAACGCATATTCGCATACCGTTTCCTGAGCACCCACGTCTCAATATTCAATACGGAACAGTAACAAATATTGACCTCGAAACGAAAGCCATTCATCTCGATGGCGGTGAAACGATTCAATATGATGATTTAATTATCGGGCTTGGCTGTGAAGATAAATATCATAACGTTCCTGGGGCAAAGGAATATACACATAGCCTACAATCAATTGAACAAACACGTAAGACATATGAACAATTAAATAGCTTAGAACCAAATGCAACAGTAGCTGTCGTTGGGGCTGGTTTAAGCGGCGTTGAAGTGGCAAGTGAACTTCGCGAAAGCCGTTCAGATTTAAAAATCTATTTATTTGATCGAAAAGATAGAATTTTATTCCCATATCCAGAGAAATTAAGTAGATACGTAGAAGAATGGTTTGTAAAACATAAAGTTACCATTATACGAAACTCTAACATTACAAAAGTGGAACCAAACATTGTATACAACCATGATGAACCACTTGAATGTGATGCAATCGTCTGGACAGCTGGTATTCAAGCAAATGAAGTTGTTCGAAACCTTCCAGTWGAACAAGATGGTAGCGGACGGGTTGTTTTAACGAAATATCACAATATTCCAAAYAAYGAGCRCGTTTATGTCGTAGGAGATTGTGCAGCACTTCCACACGCACCATCTGCTCAACTTGCTGAAGGTCAAGGAGAACAAATTGTCCAAATATTATTAAAACGTTGGAATAATGAACCCCTTCCTGATGAACTGCCTGTTATTAAATTAAAAGGTGTTCTCGGTTCTCTCGGCAAAAAACACGGATTTGGTTTACTAGCAAACCAACCATTAATGGGACGTGTACCGAGATTATTAAAATCCGGTCTTCTTTGGATGTACAAATATCATAACGGTTAATACTTTAAAGGCTGCCTACATAGTAGACAGCCTTTTTCTATTCATTTTTTGTAACTACTCAGTCATTCTATGAAAAACCGACAGAAAAGCATTTTTTTAAATAGTCGAGAGGGACTGGCTATGTATAGGATCGGTCAGTGCCTTTTCCTGC
>NZ_JBFTMA010000115.1:0-9238 GCF_056396725.1 Bacillus sp. 05T31 | reverse complement strand
CGTCAGTACCTCTGGCATATTATGAATAAAAGGTTTAATAATAACATTATTCGGATTCCCTTTTTGTTTCACGGCTTCCATAACTTTATCATAATGTACTTCGCCTGTTACATATAATACTTCGTAACTTTTATTCCCAAATTGTTCAATCGCTTCTACAAAAGCATCGTTAATCGGTCTAGCCCCGCGGCTCCCACCAAAAATAAGCACGGATTTTTTAGAAAGGGATAGTCCTACCGAACGTTTTCCTTTCATTCCATTTTGGTCCATTACTTCTGATGCACGTGGATTACCTGTCATAACCACTTTTGACTGTGGAAAATGTTCTGCAGCTGCTTCAAAACAAACTGCAACTTTATCGACATAACGACTTAAAAATTTATTCGTTACACCAGGTACACTATTTTGTTCATGAACAATAGTCGGAATACCTAATTTAGCCGCAGCATATACAACTGGCCCACATACGTATCCACCCGTACCAATCACAATATCAGGGTTAAAACGACGAATATATCGTTTACTATCTTGAACACCTTTTAGGAAACGCATCACGGTTTTTACATTATCAAGAGATATTTTTCGTTTAAATCCACTTATAACAATAGATTGGAACGGAATACCCGCTTTCGGTACGATGGTACTCTCTAATCCATTCTCTGTACCAATGTATAAAAATCTTGCTTCCGGATTTAGTTTTTTTATTTCTCTAATTAAAGCAAGAGCTGGATAAATATGTCCTCCAGTACCCCCACCACTTACTAATACTCGCACTACTGATTCCTCCACTTCCCTGTTCTTATTCAATCGTATTTATTTCTATATACATATTGTATTTTCACACACACACGAAAAACCCTGTCTTTTAAACAGGGTTTAATAGCGAGAATGGCGACTTATATTCAATAATACACCAACTGCCATTAACATTAAGGTCAAACTTGATCCACCATAACTTAAAAATGGCAAAGTAATACCGGTAACAGGCATCAGTCCTGTTACAACACCAACATTAATCATTACTTGAATCGCAATCATCGCCACAATACCTACTGCTAAAAACGTACCATATAAATCTGGCGCTCCTAATGCTATACGAATCCCACGCCATAATAATAGACTAAATAATAATAACACAAATGARCCACCAATAAAACCTAATTCCTCGGATAAGATYGCAAATATAAAGTCTGTTTGTGGTTCAGGTAAATAAAGAAATTTTTGTCTACTTTGTCCAAGTCCAAGCCCAAATAAACCACCAGGTCCAATTGCGAGTAACGATTGGATAATTTGAAATCCACTTCCGAGCGGATCCGACCACGGATCTAAATATGATGTGATGYGTTTCATTCGATATGGCGCTGATGCAATTAACCCTACAAATCCCGCTGCACCAAGCAAACCAAACATTGCAAAGTGAAAGACCCTTGCTCCCGAAATAAATATCATAATAATACATGTCCCAATCATTACCGTTCCCGTACCAAGATCTGGCTGTAACATAATTATCCCAAAAGCAAGAAATACAAAACTAAGAGCCGGTAGTAAACCTCGTTTAAAAGATGTAATTAATTTTTGTCGTTCCGCTAAAAATTTTGCTAAGAAAATAATCATCGCAAATTTCATAAACTCTGACGGTTGGATAGAAAATGCCCCGATTCCAATCCAACTTCGCGCCCCTCCACGAACGAGACCTACTCCAGGAATAAGAACGAGAATAAGAAGAACGAAACAAACTAGTAAAATTACTTTTGAATACGTACGCCAYACCCAATAATCAATTTTCATCAGAAAAAACATAGCTACTACCCCAAGACTTGCAAATAACAATTGYCTTTTTGCAAAAAAGAATGAATCCCCCATTTTATAAGAGGCCCAAACCGCACTCGCACTATAAACCATAATCATTCCGATTGTTAACAAYGCAAGTGTAACGATGATGAGAATAAAATCAGGCGTTTTCTTCATTACCCATGAACACCACCTCTTTGGGCAGAACCTTTGCCCTATGTAACAAAACATCAGTAGGTGTTAGCCTACTGATGTTTTGATTTACTTTATATAAGTTTATGCACAGCTTGTATAAAAATGTCTCCTCTTTCTTCAAATGTTTTAAATTGATCCCAGCTTGCACATGCTGGTGAAAGAAGAATTACATCACCATCGGTAGAATGAGCATAAGCTTTCACTACTGCATCATCTAAAGTATCAACACTTTCAATTACATCTAATCCTGCTTTTTCTGCCGCTCTTACTAATTTTGGTGCAGTTTGTCCAAATGTCACAATCGCTTTGACATGTTTAAAATATGGAATTAAATCATCAAATTCATTACCACGATCAAGTCCACCAGCCAATAATACAATCGGTTGTGTAAATGCAGATAATGCTTTTTCTGTCGCTAGCATATTCGTCGCTTTTGAATCGTTATAAAATTTACGATTATTAATCGTTGTTACATATTCTAAGCGATGTTTTACACCTGTAAAACTTTTTAACACAGCAGTAATTGCTTCATTAGAAACACCTAGTAATTTAGCAATACTCATTGCTGCTAAAATATTTTCTAAATTGTGCTTACCAGGTAAAACAATATCACTTACTTTAACTACTTTTTCGCCTTTAAAATAAAGAGCGTTATCTTTTATATACGCACCATCTTCAATTTCTTTCGTCGTCGAAAATAATACTTTCTKTCCTTTACTATATGCCGATAACGCCATGACATCTGCATCATCTGCGTTAATTATACTATAATCTGTTTCAGTTTGGTTTTTGAAAATATTCGCTTTCGCCAAACCATACTCTTTCTTCGTCCCGTGATAATCTAAATGCGCTTCAAATAAATTTAAAAAGGCTGCAATTTTTGGTTGGAACGATTCCACTCCCATCAATTGAAACGATGAAAGTTCCGTAACGACAACTTCATTTTCCTTCGCCAATTGTGCAACTTCACAAGCTACAGTACCTATATTCCCCGCAATAACTGGGTGCTTTTGTCCTTCTTTTAACATTTCAAACGTTAACATTGTCGTTGTTGTTTTACCGTTAGATCCCGTAATCCCAACGAACGGTGCTGCTGAAATGGAATATGCTAATTCAACCTCAGTTACAATTGGAATTTGTTTTTCTTTCGCCGCCACTAAGAGTGGATTAGAATATGGAATTCCTGGATTTTTTACGACAAGTGAAATGTTTCTCTCCAGCAATTCTAATGGATGTCCACCACATACAACATCCATTCCTTCCGCTTGTAACTCAGCTGCAAGCACATTACCCGCCAATGGTTTCCCATCATTTACAATGACGTTTGCCCCTAATTTTTTTAATAAAGTAGCTGCTGCATAACCACTTTTAGCAATACCTAATACAAGAACATTTTTATTTTGATATTCAGTTACAGTTTTCAATTACATCCACACCCCGATATAAATTCCTAGCACAGCTAATAAAAATCCTACAGACCAAAACGTTACAACAACGCGCCACTCTGACCAACCACATAATTCATAATGATGATGTAATGGACTCATTTTAAAGACACGTTTTCCTGTTGTTTTGAACGAAATAACTTGGATAATAACAGATAAAGTTTCCGCTACGAATACACCGCCAATAATAACGAGTAACAATTCTTGTTTTAACAAAATCGCTACAGCTGCGATAGCACCACCTAAAGCTAGAGAACCAGTATCCCCCATAAATACTTTCGCTGGATTCGCATTGAATACTAAAAAGCCAAGTACAGCTCCTACRACTGCCATACAGAAAATCGCTACCCCAAATTGTTCTTGAGCTACAGCAATAATACTAAATGCTCCGAATGCAATAGCAGCTGTTCCTGATAATAAACCATCTAAACCATCTGTTAAATTAACCGCATTTGATCCACCAATAAGCATAAATAATACGAGAACAAAATACGCCCAGCCTAATTCAAATTTAACATCAGTTCCTGGAATCATGATATAMGTGTGAAATGCTTGCCCTTTTCCAATTAAAAAGAACGCAATAGCAATTACAAGCTGACCAATCAATTTTTGTTTTGATGTTAAACCAAGATTTCTTTTCTTTACTACTTTTATGTAGTCATCTAAAAATCCGATTAATCCGTACCCAAATGTAACTAATAATAACAATGATACTTCTGCACCTAAATTGTTAAATTTAATCGCCATAATAAGCGTAGTCACCATCATAGATACATATATGACAATACCACCCATCGTTGGTGTCCCTGATTTCTTTTGGTGTGACTTCGGTCCTTCGTCACGAATACTCTGTCCGAACTTTAACTTTCTTAAAAATGGAATAAATAATGGCGAAAGGGCAACAGAAATTAAGAATGCTACCCCAGCCGTTACTAATAAACCTTGTTCAAGCACATGTAGTCCTCCTCTCATGCTGTTACACTTCGTTGTTTAAACGCTCCGTGATTGCTTCTTTAGCAACTTCACGATCGTCAAAATGATGAACTTCTTTACCAATAATTTGATACGTTTCATGCCCTTTACCAGCAATAATAATAATATCTTCTGCTTTTACTTTCGAGATAGCGGAACGTATCGCTTCTTTTCGATCGACAATTACTTCATAATTATTCCCATTTACATCATTTACCATATCATCTAAAATAGCCTTCGGATCTTCACTTCTTGGATTATCTGATGTATAAATTGCGTGAGTTGCATATTCGGTTGCGACACTTGCCATTATTGGTCTTTTCGTTCTATCTCTATCACCACCGCAACCAACGATACAATATACATCGCCTTTTGCAAACTGTTTTGCTGTTTTTAGTACGTTCTCTAAGCTATCAGGTGTATGCGCATAGTCAACAATAACTGTGTAATTTTGTCCACCATCAACAACTTCAAAACGTCCAGGAACGCCAGCAAGCTCTTTAATTACATCAATAATTGTTTGTAAGCTCACTCCTGAAACAAGACCTGCTGCTGTAGCAGCTAACACGTTGTATACATTAAACTTACCAATTAATTTCATCGTAACATTTACAGTTTCGTACGGTGTTACAAGTGTAAATGTTGTACCGCCACTCGTCATTACGATATCTCGTGCCATAATGTCGCTTGCAACATCTATACCGTATGTTACAACAGTAGCTGCTGTACTTCTCATATACTCTTCTGCTACTGGATCATCACTGTTTAATATAGCGTATTTTTCACGATTATGATGATAACTATTGCCAAGCTGTGCGAAAAGCAACCCTTTCGCATGTTTATATTCTTCCATCGTTTTATGATAGTCTAAATGATCTTGTGTTAAATTCGTAAATACTGCAACATCATAATCGCACCCGTGTACACGGCCAAGATCTAAAGCATGAGACGAAACTTCCATTACTGTGCTATCCACACCTTGTTCAACCATTTTTGAAAATGTCTGTTGAAGTGTTAGTGCATCTGGTGTTGTATTTTTCACCTCAAATGTTTCATCACCGATTTTCATATTAATCGTTCCAATTAGCCCTGTTTTATGACCATGTGCGCGCATAATTTCATCCATAATATGCGATGTTGTTGTCTTTCCATTTGTACCTGTAATACCGATTAAATGTAACTTGTGTGTTGGTTGGCCATAAAAATAATCAGCTAAAACCGCTAGCGAACGAAAAGTATTTTTCACAAGTACAACTGGAACGTCAACATCAATTGGTCTTTCCGCAACAATAGCAGCCGCTCCTTGTGCGGCTGCTTGCTTAGCAAAGTCATGGCTATCAACCGTATATCCTTTCATACATATAAATAAGCTTCCCTCTTTCACTTTACGTGAATCCGCTTCAATAGATGTTATTTCTGGATTTTCTGTTGGAACAACTGGAAAATCATGCAAACATGATACAAGTGTATGCAACTTCATTTCACTAAACCCTCTCTACATTGTTTATTTATCTCTTATTTTAGCAAGTAACACGTTACCTCCTAGTTATATAAAAATAGGAGGTAAGTGCTACTATAGTCTAATCAATAGATTTATTTATTAATGAGACACTTATCGTCTCAAGTAAAGCAATTTTTCTATAAAGAACTCACTTCCACCAATTGTACCATAAAACACAATCAGTTACCTTTAATTCCCGAAGTAAATTCTAACTTTTGAACCCTCTTTTACTTTAGCTCCGGCTTCTGGTGATTGTTTAATTACTTTCCCACCATCACCACTTATATCAAGCTTCAAGTCTACAAGTTGCGTTTGTAAATCTTTCTTTTTCATACCAATTAAATTCGGAACTTCCACAGTTGGTGTATCGCCCCATTTATATTCTTTCTCAACTTGCTCTTTTCTCGGTTCCACTCCCATTACAGGAAGTGCGTCACGAAGAATATTCCCAACAATAGGTGCTGCTACAACTCCACCAAATTGAGTGACTCCTTTTGGATTATCCACTGCTACATAAACAACAATTTGCGGATCGTCAGCTGGAGCAAAACCGATAAATGATACAATATAGTTATTATCTAAATATTTTCCATCTTTCACCTTTTGAGCAGTTCCAGTTTTTCCACCTACACGATATCCATCAATATAAGCCCCTTTACCCGAACCTTTCGCTACAACATTCTCTAATGCGTAACGAACTTTCTCTGAAGTTTCCTTGGAAATAACTTCCCTTTTCGCAACAGGTGTCTTTTTGCTGACAACTTGATTATTCTTCGGATCAATAAATTCCTTCGCTATATATGGCTGATACAAAGTTCCACCATTTACAGCGGCTGCTACAGCTGCTACTTGTTGAATCGGTGTAACAGAAACACCTTGCCCAAATGAAGTCGTCGCTTGCTCGACTGGACCAACTTTATCTAAATTAAATAAAATCCCGCTACCTTCACCTTGTAAATCAATTCCGGTCTTCTGTCCAAACCCGAAATTGCGAATGTATTTAAACAATCGATCTTTACCAAGACGATCACCGAGTTCAATAAATCCTGGGTTACAAGAGTTTTGAACTACCTCTAAAAACGTTTGGCTACCATGGCCGCCAGCTTTCCAACACCGCAATCTAGCTCCACCAACTTCAGCTGCCCCATCATCATAAAATGTATCTTTCTCTAAGTCTACTAAATTTTCATTCAAGGCTGCAGCTAATGTAATAATCTTAAATGTTGACCCCGGCTCATACGTACTCCATACAGGTAAGTTTCTGTTATATACTTCCGGAGAAACACTTTGGAAATCTGCTGGATCAAAACTTGGTCGACTTGACATACCTAAAATTTCACCATTTTTCGGATTCATTGCAATTGCTATCATACCGTCAGGATTATACGTTGATTCCGCAATATTCATTTCTCTTTCCATAATCCTCGTAATGCGCGAATCAATTGTTAATCCTAAATTCAAGCCGGCTTCTGGTTTTTTGAAATCATCTCCAACGTTAGGCATTCTCTGTCCTTTCGCGTCTGCAAAAAATCGCACATGACCTTTATCACCATTTAGCTCTTTATCATAATATTTCTCTAGTCCCATAAGCCCTTGATTATCACTGCCCGCAAATCCTAATACGTGTGATAAAAAATTACCGAATGGATAGTACCGGATAGAATCCTCTGCGATGTACACACCCTTTAAACTTAATCCGCGTACTTCTTTCGCTTTGTCATGCGATATTTTCCTTCCGCCTTTATCAAGCCTTACAATCGATTCTTTTTTTGTAATCCGCTTATAAACATCATCTTTTTCCACACCTAATACTGCAGCTAACTTCTCTGCAGTCTCTGCTGGTTTTTCAATTTGCCTCGGCACAACAAAGACGGTCGGTGCACTTTTATTCGTAGCAAGCTCCACACCATTTCGATCTAAAATTTTCCCTCGCTCTGGTTCAAAAGTAATATTACGACTCCATGAATCCTTCGCACGATCCGTTAACATATTTCCAAGAAAAAATTGCACATATCCAAGACGAATATCGATAATGGTGAAAATGAGTATACCCGATATAAGTATAAAAATAAGTCGTTTTCTAACTGTTACATTTGATACACGCATATTGGAACAAGCCTCCCTTACGCCTAGCTTGTTCCAATATATGCTTGTACTTATTTAATTAGAACTTCTTCCCTATTACCATTATGGCTTTTCTGCTTCTTGCTGCGGTTCAAGTGGTGGTACGAGTGTTACACCTAATTCTGTACCAGGTTGCAACACTGTCCCTTCCGCTACACTTTGCTCAGTTACATATCCTGTACCAGAAGGTTTTAAGTTAAGCTTTAATGTTTTTGCTAAATTCATAACATCACGCAGTGCCCATCCCTGTATATTTGGCATTGTAGGTTTATCTCCTACTAAGAAGACTCGATCACCCTTTAATGTTTGTTCAGTTGCTTTTGGCACTTGCTGCTGCACTTTCCCTTCACCTAATACGATTGGACGAAGTTTTGCTTTATCAATTGTTTTTTTCGCTTCTTCCATCGTTTTTCCGGTTACATCTGGAACGACAGTTTGTTGTTCTTTCACATATTTTTTCGGGTCTTTTACTTCATTCGGCTTAATCTTTAAGTACTCTAAGCTATTTTTCGTTACATATTTAAAGATATCTGCTAAAGGTTTAGCCCCGTTTTCATCATCTTTTAATTTTGGTTGTTTAACGGACACATACACAACAAGTTGCGGATCGTCCATCGGTGCCATACCTAAGAATGAGAATATATAATTCTCTCTTCCCGTCATATAGCCACCTTTCCCGTCAGGAATTTGTGCTGTACCTGTTTTCCCCCCGACTGAGTACCCATCAACTTTATATGCAGTTCCTGTTCCTTTCGGTGATGTAACAACACGTTCTAGTAATTGCCTTACTTGCGCTGCTGTGTCTTTGGAAACAGGTTTCCCTACTTCTTTTGGTTTATGCTCTAGCTGTACTTTACCTGTTATTGGATCCACAATTTTATCAATTGTATAAGGTTTCATCATTTTCCCATCATTTGCAATCGCTGTTGCAGCTTGTACAAGTTGAATTGGTGTAACTGTAGAACCTTGTCCAAACGCTGTTGTTACTTGTTGTATTTGTTGATCAAATAAAATTGTATTTGACCCTTCACCAAGTAAATCAATGTTTGTTTTTTCATCTAATCCAAAATTATGAATATATTTCCGGAAACGATCTGGACCAAGCTTTTGATCACCTAAAATTGCAAACGCTACGTTTGAAGAGCGCTCTACCCCTTCGTCAAAAGTAATAGAACCCCATCCAGCGCCGCCGTTATGATCTTTTATTTTG
>NZ_JBFTMA010000114.1:0-9240 GCF_056396725.1 Bacillus sp. 05T31 | reverse complement strand
TCTTAGTGAGGTGAACATATTGGATGTAATAAATTGTGAAGAAGTGAAACGAGATGAGTTTCATACAGAAAAGTACTATGACAGTTATAACATCTTTGGGGCACATATTGTGACGGAAGATGGGATGCRAGGTGTACGATTCACAGTATGGGCTCCTCATGCGAAAGCAATGAGTGTTGTTGGAGATTTTAATGAATGGGATTATGAGCAACATAAGATGCTACAAGTGACAGAAGAGGGGATTTGGTCCTTGTTTGTACCGCATATTGAAKAGAATGAGATATACAAGTATGCGATTGAAACGATGGACGGTGACGTTATTTTAAAAGCGGATCCTTACGCAGTATATGCAGAAGTAAGACCAAATACGGCATCTGTAGTTTTTGATATAGAGGGATATGAATGGRATGATAAAAACTGGATTCGTAAGAGAAAGAAAAAATCGATTTATAAAGAAGCGATGACAGTTTATGAATTACATTTCGGTTCTTGGAAAAAGAAAGAAGATGGTGCTCTGTATTCTTACAGAGAAATGGCCGAGGAGCTCATTCCGTATGTGGTGGAACATCAATTTACACATATTGAAATTATGCCGCTTGTTGAGCATCCATATGATCGTTCTTGGGGATATCARGGAACAGGATATTATGCAGCGACAAGTAGATTCGGCACGCCACATGATTTGATGTATTTTGTCGATGAATGTCATAAATATGGAATCGGTGTCATTTTAGATTGGGTGCCGGGGCATTTTTGTAAAGATGCTCACGGTTTATATTTGTTTGATGGGACACCGACTTATGAATATAAAGATAGAGACGTACAAGAAAACCTGGTATGGGGAACTGTTAATTTTGATTTAGGGAAGAGAGAAGTACGTAATTTCTTAATTTCAAATGCGTTATTTTGGATGAGGCATTTCCATATTGATGGTTTCAGGGTAGATGCAGTTGCGAATATGCTGTACTGGAATAAAGAAGGAAAAGAGCAAAGCAATGAACATGCTGTTTCTTTCTTACGAGAGTTAAATGAAGCCGTGTTTGCAGAAGATGAAGAGTTTCTTATGACAGCGGAAGATTCAACAGCTTGGCCACTTGTAACAGCTCCAACATACGAGGGTGGACTTGGATTCAATTATAAATGGAATATGGGTTGGATGAATGACGTGCTGAAATATATGGAATGTGCGCCAGAGTACCGGAAATACATTCATGAGAAAATGACATTCTCTTTAATATATGCTCACTCTGAAAACTTCATATTGCCGCTTTCTCATGATGAAGTCGTTCATGGGAAAAAGTCGTTATTAAATAAAATGCCGGGAGATTACTGGGATAAGTTCGCCCAACTTCGTTTATTATATGGATATTTCTTTACTCATCCAGGTAAGAAATTACTCTTTATGGGTGGAGAATTCGGGCAATTTGATGAGTGGAAAGACCTTGAAGATTTAGATTGGAATTTACATGATTTTGAAATGCATCGTAATATGCATGATTACTTTAAAGAGCTCATAGCATTGTATAAGCGCTCAAAACCACTTTGGCAGTTAGATCACTCGCCTGAAGGATTTCAGTGGATTGATGCTAATAATAATGAGCAAAGTATTTTCTCGTTTATCCGCCAAGGGGATAAGCAGGAAGATGCGTTAGTTGTCGTATGTAATTTTACGAAAGCTACATATGAAAACTATAAAGTAGGTGTACCRGATTTCGAGTACTATAACGAAATTTTAAACAGTGACTCGGCGCAATATGGCGGATCGGGGCAAGTGAATAAGAAACGTCTCAAGACGATTCTAGAGCCATATCATAATCAAGCGGCACATGTAGAAATTACAATTCCACCATTTGGCGTATCCATATTACGACCAGTGAAGACGAGAAAGGGGAGCAAAAAACAAGATGGCTCAAAAACAAAAGTGCGTAGCAATGTTACTAGCAGGGGGAAAAGGTAGTCGTTTAAGTGCATTAACAAAAAATTTAGCCAAACCAGCTGTTCCATTTGGTGGTAAATATCGCATTATTGATTTTACGTTAAGTAACTGTGCAAACTCCGGTATTGAAACGGTGGGGATTTTAACACAATATCAACCGTTAGAACTTCATAATTATATTGGAATCGGAAATGCTTGGGATCTTGATCGTGTAAACGGTGGAGTCACTGTGTTACCTCCTTATGCGGAGTCTTCAGGTGTGAAGTGGTATACAGGTACGGCAAGTGCTATTTATCAAAACTTAAACTATTTAAGTCAGTATGAACCAGAATATGTCCTTATTTTATCAGGCGATCATATTTATAAAATGGATTACAGCAAAATGCTAGATTACCATATTGAGAAAGAAGCGGACGTTTCGATTTCTGTTATTGAAGTGCCGTGGGATGAAGCAAGTCGCTTTGGCATCATGAATACAAATGAAGAGATGGAAGTTGTTGAATTTGAGGAGAAACCGCAATTTCCAAGAAGTAATCTTGCATCAATGGGAATTTATATTTTTAACTGGGCTATTTTAAAAGAATATTTAGAGATGGATGCAAGAAACCCTGAATCTAGTAATGACTTCGGAAAAGATGTACTTCCGCTTTTATTAGATGAAGGGAAGAAGCTGATGGCGTATCCGTTTGAAGGATATTGGAAAGATGTTGGAACGGTGAAAAGCTTATGGGAAGCGAATATGGATTTACTTCGCGATGAAACATCGTTGAACTTGAACGATCGTAATTGGCGCATTTATTCTGTAAATCCAAACGAGCCGCCTCAATATATTGCACAGCAGGCAAAAGTAGAAGAGTCACTTATTAATGAAGGGTGCGTCATTGAAGGGGACGTGAAGCATTCTGTTTTATTCCAAGGAGTGACGGTGGAAGAAGGTAGTATGGTAATCGATTCTGTCGTTATGCCAGGAGCAAAGATTGGTAAAAACGTTGTGATTGAAAGAGCGATCGTTGGATCGGAAATGGTTATTGAAGATGGGACAATAATTCGTCCAGAAAAAAATGTTGATGATGTAGTACTAATTGCTGAAGGAAAATAGAAAAGGGGGATGAAATGAATGGGAGAAAAAATGTTAGGAATTATTAATGCAACGGGAAGTTTTCCTTCCTTAAAGAAAGTAACAGGGCATCGTTCATTAGCGGCGTTACCGTTTGGAGGCCGTTATCGCCTCATTGATTTCATGCTTTCAAATATGGTGAATTCTAATATTCATAGCGTGGCGGTTTTTACAAGTCATAAAAATCGTTCTTTAATGGATCATGTCGGTTCAGGAAAACAGTGGGATTTAGATAGAAAGCGTGATGGACTGTTTTTATTCCCACCGAACTGCCAATGTGATCATGACGAATTTGGATCTTTTGCACATTTTAGAAGACATATTGATTATTTTCTAAGAAGCAGAGAAGAATATGTTGTTATTACGAATAGCCATCTTGTAACAGCGTTAAACTTTCAAGCGGTGTTAGAGCGACATATACATACGTCTGCAGATATTACTGAAGTTTGTCATAAAGGGGTTTCGCTTCAAACATATGTGTTAAAGAAACAATTATTGCTAGACTTATTTGAGACATATAAAGATGTGGAGCAATACAGTTTATTTGATGTAGTGAGAGAAAAGAGCGGGAAATCACTGCATATTACTACGTACGAACATACAGGATATGTAGCTATTATTGATTCTATTGAAAGTTACTATAAACATAGYCTAGAAATTTTGCAGCCTTCTATTTGGAAGCAATTATTTAAGAAAGAAGCACCAATCTTTACGAAAGTAAAAGATGAGCCACCAACTCGTTATATGAAGGGTGCAGTAGTGAAAAATACGATGATTGCAAACGGCAGTATTATTGAGGGTGAAGTAGAAAATAGTGTTGTCTCCCGTTCTGTTAAAATTGGAAAAGGTTCAATTGTTCGTAATAGTATTATTATGCAAAAGAGCCAAATTGGAGATAATTGCATAATAGACGGTGTTATTATTGATAAAGACGTGAAAATTGGTGACGGTGTTGTACTAAAAGGAAACGCCGATGAGCCATATGTTGTAGAAAAAGGAAGCATTCAAAACAGTACGATTAATAGTTATTCTTAAAAGAATCAGTGGGGGTTTTTCCTCCACTGATTAAAGCATTCATTCAAATGAAAACTCGAAGGGAGGAAGCTGCAAGGGAAGTCGTATAAGCTTTTCGTGCAGTGGGACAACAAGTGAATATTTTATTTGCAGTATCAGAATGTGTACCATTTGTTAAATCGGGAGGATTAGCTGATGTAGCAGGTGCGCTCCCAAAAGAGCTAAAAAAGTTAGGCGTGGACGTTCGCATTATACTTCCAAATTATAGTCTTATTCCGCAAAAATTAAGGGATGGATGTACGTTACATAAAGTAATTAACGTCCCGCTTGGGTGGAGAAATCAATATTGCGGAATTTTAAAAGGTGAGCAAGACGGGATTACGTATTACTTAATAGATAATGAATATTATTTTAAGAGAGATTCTCTATATGGTCATTATGATGACGGAGAGCGTTTTTCTTATTTTTCAAAAGCAGTTTTAGAGTGTATTCCGCATCTTGATTTTGAAGTAGATGTTCTTCATAGCCATGATTGGCAYACAGCTATGGTTAATTTCTTACTTCGTGAAAAGTATCAAGATAACCCGTTATATGAGCATATTAAAACGGTATATACGATTCATAACTTGCAGTTCCAAGGTGTATTTCCTCCTGAAGTGATGTACGACTTACTGGAGCTTGGTCATGAATATTTTCATAGTGAACAGCTTGAGTTTTATGGAAACGTGAACTTTATGAAAGGCGGTATTATCGCATCTGACCAAATTACAGCGGTTAGCCCGACATATAAAGAAGAGATTCAATATGAGTTTTTCGGTGAGAAGTTAGATGGATTGCTACGAAAGCATAACGATAAGCTTAGTGGCATTGTAAATGGAATTGATACGAGTGTATATAATACAGAAACAGACCCATATATTACGGCTCAGTATAGTGCAGAGTCATTAGAGGAAAAGAGTGAAAATAAACGCGCATTGCAGCGTTATTTTGGTTTACCAGAAAARGAAGATACACCAGTTATTTCGATGGTAACACGATTAACGAAGCAAAAGGGGCTTGATCTAGTACGTACTGTATTCCGTGAAATAATGGAAGAAGATGTACAATGTATTATTTTGGGATCAGGCGATTCTGAATACGAGCAGTTCTTTGAATGGATGGCATACGAGTATCCAGAAAAGGTAAAAGTATATGTTGGATTTAATGAAGAGTTAGCGCACCAAGTGTACGCGGGAAGCGATTTGTTTTTAATGCCATCGCTGTTTGAACCGTGTGGACTTGGACAACTTATTGCGCTAGCATATGGCACGATTCCAATTGTAAGAGAAACAGGCGGATTAAATGATACTGTACATTCTTACGATGAGGAAACTGGAATTGGGAATGGCTTTAGCTTTACGAATTTTAATGCGCATGACATGTTACATACAATTCTTCGTGCAATTGAGTTTTATCAAGATAAACCGGTATGGGATAAGCTTGTAAAGCAAGCGATGACTGAAGATTATAGCTGGGGGAAATCTGCTCTTGCATACAAGAAATTGTATAAAAGTCTCATGGAATAACATTGAGGTGGTGAAAAAATGTTTACTCATGTTGAAAGCTTTAAATCCGCTTTTCTAGAAAAATTAGAAATGATGTATGGGAAAAGTTTCAAAGATTCTACAACTCGTGATCAGTATAATACGCTTGGTCATATGGTACGTGAGTATATGAATAGTCAATGGATTGCAACGAATGAAAGTTATCGTTCTGGAGATCAAAAGCAAATGTATTATTTATCCATTGAGTTTTTACTTGGGCGTTTACTAGGCAGTAACATATTAAATTTAGGCATTCGAGATGTATGTGAAAAGGGGCTTTCTGAACTTGGAATTTCCTTGCAAGAGTTAGAAGAGATTGAAGCAGATGCTGGCCTTGGTAATGGTGGCCTTGGACGTTTAGCAGCCTGTTTCCTCGATTCACTCGCTTCTTTAAACTTACCAGGACATGGCTGTGGTATTCGTTATAAGCATGGCCTGTTTGATCAAAAAATTGTTGACGGCTATCAAGTAGAATTTCCAGAACAGTGGCTTCTTCATGAAAACGTTTGGGAAGTAAGAAGGTATGACCAAGCCGTAGAAGTAAGTTATTTTGGAAACGTTGAACCACTAGAAATTGATGGACGTTTAGAGTTCAGGCATACAAATGCAGAAGTTATTATGGCAGTACCATATGACGTTCCAGTTATAGGGTATGAAACAAGTACTGTAAATACGCTTCGGCTTTGGAATGCGGAGCCAGTTCCTTTCCCGCAAAATTGTAAAGATATTTTGAAATATAAGCGTGAAACAGAGGCCGTATCGGAGTTTTTATATCCAGATGATACGCATGATGAGGGGAAAATACTTCGTTTAAAACAACAGTATTTCCTCGTATCAGCAAGTTTGCAAAATATCGTTCGTATGCATAGGGAGAGGCACGGTAGTCTTCGTCAGTTGCATGAAAAAATTGCGATTCATATAAACGATACACATCCGGTTCTAGCAATTCCAGAACTTATGCGTATTTTATTAGACGAAGAAAAATTGACATGGGAAGAAGCTTGGCACATAACAACGCAGACGATTTCCTATACGAATCATACGACGTTATCCGAAGCGCTTGAGAAATGGCCAATTCACATTTTTAAACCGTTATTACCGAGAATTTATATGATTATTGAAGAAATTAATGAACGTTTCTGTCATGAGCTTTGGGACCGTTATTCGTACGATTGGAAGCGTATTGAGGACATGGCCATTATTGCGCATGACCTTGTGAAAATGGCTCATTTAGCGATTGTTGGTAGCCATAGCGTTAACGGTGTGGCGAAAATTCATACAGAAATTTTAAAGCAGCGTGAAATGCGATTGTTCTATGAATTTTATCCAGATAAGTTTAATAATAAAACGAATGGAATTGCTCATAGGCGCTGGCTAATGAAGGCGAATCCGCAGCTGACGAATCTTATTTCGGAAGCGATTGGGGAAGAATGGAAGAAAGAGCCAATTAAGCTGCAAGCACTGCAAACATTTCAACACGATGCTAGTTTCCAAGAGAAGGTTGCAGGGGTAAAACAAGAGCGTAAAATTATTTTAGCGGAGCGCATTCATAATAAAATGGGGATCACTATTGATCCAAATTCTATTTTTGATGTGCAAGTGAAAAGGCTACATGCCTATAAACGACAGTTATTAAATGTTCTTCATATTTTGTACTTGTATAACCGTTTAAAAGAGGATACTAGTTTTTCATTTTACCCGCGTACTTTTATTTTTGGAGCGAAAGCATCACCTGGCTATTATTATGCGAAGAAAATTATTAAATTAATAAATGAGCTTGCAAGAAARGTRAATACCGATCCGTACGTAAGTCAATTTATGAAAGTTATCTTTCTAGAAAACTACCGAGTTTCTTTAGCGGAAGATATATTCCCGGCGGCAGATGTAAGTGAACAAATTTCAACTGCGAGTAAAGAAGCATCGGGAACAGGTAACATGAAATTCATGATGAATGGTGCAATTACACTCGGAACGTTAGATGGAGCTAATATTGAAATAAAAGACCGGGTCGGTGATGATGCCTGCTTCATTTTCGGCTTAACAGCGGATGAGGTTCTCCATTATTACCAAAATGGTGGATATCGTGCAAGTGACTATTATCACCACAATATGCACATTAAAAAAGTAGTAGATCAGTTAACGAATGGTTTCTTTGCACAGTCGGGAGCTGAATTTGAAGCGATTTATGATTCACTTGTAATTCAAAATGATGAATACTTCGTTTTGCGAGATTTTGGTCCATATGCGGAAAGGCAAGAAGCTGTTGGTAGAGCGTATGAAAACCGAACGAAGTGGCTAGAAATGTCGATTTTAAATATTGCACAGTCTGGTCATTTTGCGAGTGATCGAACGATTTTACAGTATAGTAATGAGATTTGGAGTATTGGTAATGCGGTTACACAGTATTAAGTGAAAGTCCCTTTTGAAGGGACTTTTATTCATGGAGACAAAGTGTAAAAATGAATAATACGTATAGGGACGCTAAAGTGTATTCACTTTTAAAAGAGGAATATAATTGCTAAAAAACGAGCTTAATCTCATTAAGCTCGTTTTTCCGTTTTTGCTTAAGAAAGAAATGGGATGGCAGTATACATGATACCTGTTCCACCATATTCTCCAGTCGCAAAGTATGAAAATGTAAAGAAACCCGTAAACGAAAAAATTATTATAAGAAAAAGTGCAAAGAAAAATTTTAGCATGTAAGGTCCCCTCATCCGAAAGTAATTTCATAGATTATTATAGTATACAAATATTAAATTTCCAATTGTTTACTGGTTAAAAATGAGAGGTCAGACATGTTTTGTATGTTGTAATGGAATGATTATTCGTAATGGATTTTGTATTTTTCGTAAATGTCATGTTGTGATGGACGTGTGCATATTCCCAGTCTTTATCATTAAAATGGACATTTCTTGGAGGGAGAAGAGGAACGACATCGAATAAATTGACAAAACGAAAGCTACTAGCCACTTGCAGTTTATAATAATTTCGAAAGGCGATATCTCCAACTTTTGGAGAGGCAAAGGTATAAAGACCGTACTGTGCGAAGGCAGTATTTATACGGGCATCTAGTATGTGTAGTGTAGCGAGTGCACCGCCTAAGCTATGGCCTGTTGCAAGAAGTTTCTTATGGGCGGGTAATGACACGAGCATATCCATAATGGAATCCCGGCAAGATTCATAAATTGAAAGAAAGCCATTATGAACATTCCCACTATTTAAAGCATATGGGTATGGCTTTTGGTTAACGAGTGAATCGATAATCCAATCTGTATCTGTTTGTGTGCCCCTAAAAGCTACAATAATCGTATCCTCAGATTCTAATATGAATCCGAACCATTCTGTCTTTTGAATGGCCTTTCCTTGAAACCCTTGTACATATTGGAACCCATCGGGTATTTCGAAAATGCCATTTTGTTTATATTGTTCATACGTTAGATCGCAGCAAGATGCTAACAATATGGCAGTATCTTTATCAAAGGATAAAGGAGTACGCATCAAGAAAGCCCTCCTTAAGAAAAGGTATAGTTCAATATATGCAGTGAGGGACTTGATTCATTCTTTTTGAAAAAAGGCTTGAACCTACAGTT
>NZ_JBFTMA010000113.1:0-10266 GCF_056396725.1 Bacillus sp. 05T31 | reverse complement strand
CCCGAGAACAGGTATGATACTTATCCATTCATTGTTTGTAAGCAGATTTAAAATGATTAATAGACTACAAGATATGATAAATCCCCAAAATCCAATTTCTTTGCGCATAAGTCCTCCTTTAATTCCATTTTTAGGATTAATTGTATTGTAACATCCATTTATTGTTCTTACCATTACAGTACATGAAATTTCACTTTTTTTCTTTTTCCTATACTCACATACTTTCACTGCTTCCATACAATGAACTACACGAACGCCTAAAGGATGTGAATGTTATGGGAGTTGAATTAACGCTTTTACATGCTCTCTATATTCTTTGTTTACTCACTATTATTACCTTTTTTATTTTTAGAAAAGATACGACGATCATTTGTATCGTTTTTATCTTTTTATTAGCATTAACCGCTACAAGTTCTATCCCTCTTGCCATTAGTGGTATCTTTCAAAGTTTCATTTACGCCATTACCGAACTATTACCAACTATATTAATCATCTCCATTATCGTATCAATGAGCAACCTACTCGTTCATACCGGCATAAATGATACGATGATTTCACCATTTACAAAGATGATTCGCACCCCTGCACATGCCTACTGGATTATCGGTCTTTTAATGATGACAATTTCCTTTTTCTTTTGGCCTTCTCCAGCTGTCGCCTTAATGGGGGCCATTTTATTACCAGTCGCTGTACGCGTCGGCCTTCCGCCAATTGGAGTCGCAATCGCTATGAACTTATTCGGACACGGCATCGCCTTATCTGGTGACTTCGTTATTCAAGGTGCACCGAAATTAACTGCAGATGCTGCTGGTCTTCCTGTTTCCAGCGTTGTTTCAGCCAGTGTTCCCCTCGTTATCGTTATGGGTATTGTGACAACTTCCGTCGCATTTTTCTTCTTACGAAAAGAATTTCATACAGGCTTATCTATACAAGAATCTATTCCATCAACTGAGTCTTCTAAAACGCTCACTTCATTATCTCCTCAGACAAAAAAATGGCTCGCTATGGACTATTTACCGAAAGGTTCACATGGAATCATTAACGACTTAGGAATCGCCTTATCTCAAATTGTTCCTTTAAACCAATATGTATCGGCAGGAACATTAACTATCGTTGGTGTCATAACAGGCTTAGATGGATCTGGCTTTTCCGGTATATCACTTRCTGGTTCGATTGCCAATCTTTTCGGAACAGCACTTGGGCATGGAACAGCTACATTAACAGCAMTTGGGCAAATTGCAGCAATCTGGACTGGCGGTGGCACTTTAATTCCTTGGGCGCTTATTCCTGCCGCTGCCATATGCAAAGTAGATCCGTTTGAACTTGCGCGCCGAAACTTTTTACCAGTTGTGATTGGCTTAATCGTCACCACGATCGTTGCGATGTTTATTCTATAGCGTAAGCGAGTATTCTCTTGCTTACGTTTTTCATTGTGAAATCAATCATTTATTACTGACTTTCAAAAGGGATTATGTATATGTTAGCGAAGTTATATTAGGAGAGTATTTATTTCAAAACGTTTACGAGAAACAGATTACTTCAATTAGAAAAGGGGACATAACTATGAATGAATTGATTTTTGTCTTATTAATTTGTCCATTACTTATCTTTATCGTTTCTGTTATTGGAACACGTAGAACGAGAACGTACTATGTAATGCCAATTGTAACGTTTGCTAGTTTTTTAATAGTAGGTGCTATCGCCTTCCCTCCAAAGTTTTTCTTTTGGGTCGGTATGTATAGTATCTTCTCATTTATTATTTCTTATATGACTCTATTGTTTGTGAGAGGATATGAAGTTGCAGAAAACAATAAGTAGTTATTAGTGAGGAGATTGTACTATGATTTTCTTTGATATCGATGGAACTTTACATAAAATTTTAGCAATGATATAAAAAAGACGACCGCGTTCCCCCGCGGTCGTCTTTTTTCGTGTTACGCTGTAATCCAAGCTTCATTTGCTGGATTTTTACGCCACTCTTGTAATTTTTTCGTTTCAGCTTGTCCGATCATACCTTTTTCTGCTGCAACTTCAGTTAATGCACTGTAATCACTTAAAGAATATGATGCTACGTTTGCTGCTTCTAGTTTCTCTTTTCCTGACTCAAGCTCGTATGTGAAGATTGATACGATTCCTAATACTTCACAGCCAGCTTCGCGAAGTGCTTCTACACATGTAATTGCACTACCGCCAGTTGAAATTAAGTCTTCTACTACTACTACTTTTTGACCTTTTTCAGCTTTTCCTTCGATTTGGTTCCCTTTACCGTGACCTTTTGCTTTACTACGCACGTAGCACATTGGTAAATCCATACGATCGCTTACCCATGCAGCGTGCGCAATACCAGCAGTTGCTGTTCCTGCAATAACTTCTACAGTTGGGAAGTGCTCTTTAATTAACTCTTCTAATCCAGCTGCAATCGCTTGGCGTACTTTTGGATAAGATAAAGTTAAACGATTATCACAATAAATTGGTGATTTTATACCAGAAGACCAAGTAAATGGATCATTCGGTTGTAAAAATACTGCTCCAATTTCTAATAAATGCGATGCGATTTCTTTTTTCATACTGTTACACCTTCCCACTGTTGTTTTACTGTTTTATACGCTTCAAGCGGATTTTCTGCTTTTGTAATACTACGTCCAACTACGATGTAGCTTGAACCAAGTTCCCTCGCACGTTTCGGTGTTGCTACGCGCACTTGGTCATTTACATCATCGCTTGCAAGACGAATCCCCGGTGTTACTGTTACAAATTCATTTCCGCATACTTCACGTAATTTTGGTACTTCAAGTGTTGAACAAACAACTCCATCAAGTCCACTTTCTTTCGTTAATTTTGCATAATGAGCAACCGCTTCTTCTAACGTTTTCTCAATGCCAATCTCTTTTTTCATCATAGCTTCCGAAGTGCTTGTTAATTGTGTAACKGCAATACAAATCGGTCTCTCTTTTCCTTCTTGCTTACCTTCCTCTAATCCCTCAATCGCAGCTTTCATCATACTGCTTCCCCCAGCAGCATGAACATTTACCATATCTACATCTAGACTAGCTAGGCTACGCATAGCGCTTTTTACCGTATTCGGAATATCATGAAGTTTTAAATCTAGGAAGATTTTATGTCCTTTTTCTTTTAAGTACGTAATAATTGCAGGACCTTCTTTGTAAAACAACTCCATACCAACTTTGACAAATAACTCTTCCCCTTCAAAGTGGTGTAAGAATTGTTCTACCTCTTGTTTCCCTGGAAAATCTAGTGCAACGATTAACGACTGTGACATGTTTGCTTCCAGCTCCTTCCTTGACATTCCGAAATATGATCAAATCCTAATTCATCTAGTAATGCTGGTAATTCTTCAATAATTGTCGGACATACGAACGGATCGATAAAGTTCGCCGTTCCAACTGCAACCGCGCTTGCGCCAGCATAGAAGAATTCAATTACATCTTCCGCTGTTTCAATACCACCCATTCCGATAATCGGAATGTTAACCGCTTGACTTACTTCATGTACCATGCGAATTGCTACTGGCTTAATCGCAGGCCCTGATAGTCCGCCCGTACGGTTTGCTAAAATTGGTTTTGCAGTTTTTAAATCTAGACGCATACCAAGCAATGTATTAATCATCGTTAAACCGTCCGCACCCGCATTTTCAATTGCTTTTGCAATTTCCACAATGTTTGCCACGTTCGGTGACAATTTCACATATACCGGTACTTCAGAAACCTCTTTTACTCGCTTCGTTAAATCAGCAGCAATTTCAGGATTTGTACCAAAAGCGATACCACCCGTTTTTACGTTTGGACAAGAAATATTTAATTCTAGCGCATGAACATTAGGTGCCTTTGAAATTGCCTTCGCAACCGCTACGTAATCCTCAGCTTGTGAACCCGCAACGTTTGCAATAATCGGAAGATCAAATTGCTCGAGAAAAGGTAATTCAGAATTCATTACCTTTTCTAATCCAGGATTTTGAAGCCCGATTGCATTTAGCATTCCGCCTGGTGTTTCAGCAACACGAGGCGTTGGGTTTCCATAACGAGGTTGTTCTGTTGTCGCTTTAATCATAATTGATCCAAGTACACTTAAATCATAGAACTGTGCATACTCACGACCAAATCCGAAGCAACCAGATGCTGGGATGATTGGATTTTTTAATGATAACCCTGGTAATTCAACTTGCAATCTGTTCATAGTACAACCTCCCCGATTGGAAATACTGGTCCGTCGCTACACACCTTCTTGTAAGAATGTCCACTCGGATCTGCTTGCAAATGGCATACACATGCGAAACATGCTCCGATACCACAGCCCATACGTTCTTCTAATGAAATGTAGGCTTTTCTCTCCTTATAGCGTCCTTCTAATGCACGAAGCATCGCTAAAGGTCCACATGAGTAGAGAATGTCAAAGTCAATTCCATAGCTATCGATTACATCTGTTACAAACCCTTTTGTACCATGTGTACCATCAACTGTTGCAACATACGTATCACCAAGTTCTGCGAATTTCTCTTCATAGAAGACAACATCTTTCGTTTGGAAACCTAAGATGTGAATAACGCGTACTCCTTTTGCTACAAGAAGCTGTGACAATTCATATAGTGGTGGTACACCAATTCCCCCACCAACTAATAGAGCCGTTTGTCCAGATTCCGCTTCTTCTACAGGAAATCCATGACCAAGTGGTCCTAACACATCTACAAGTTCACCTTGTTTTCTTTTCGCTAATGTTTTTGTCCCTTGTCCTTCCGCACGATATAGCATTGTAAATTCGTTCTTGTCTTGATCGACATTACAAATACTAATTGGGCGGCGCAGAAGGGGCGTAATGCCCTCTGCTACCTTAATGTGTACAAACTGCCCTGGATCGTTCATTTGCTGCACTAAATCCCCTTGAAGCACTAATTCGTAAATGTTTTTTGCGATTTCTTTTTGGTTAACGACGATCATATTTTGCTTTTGCATCATGCATGTACCACCTCGTGACGCTTCGTTTGCGTAATTTCTTTCATTGAATGAGCTGAGAATGTCATAGATTCTAATACTCCCAAGATTGCTCTCGTTGTATCAAGTGATGTTAAGCAAGCCACACCATTTTCTACTGATTCACGGCGAATGCGGAAACCATCACGCGCTGGTTGTTTTCCTTTTGTTAATGTATTGATTACAAACTGCGCTTTCCCTTGACGAATAATATCAAGTAAGTTGTAGTCTTCAGAATCAATTTTGTTTACAACTTGCACCGGAATGTTTTGTTCTGTTAGCGATTGTGCTGTTCCTGCTGTTGCTAATAAGTTATAGCCGATTTCATGGAAGCGTTTTGCGATTTCCAGCGCTTCTTCTTTATCTTTATCCGCTACAGTGATGATTACTGATCCGTGCGTTGGAATGTTAATTCCTGAAGCAACAAGTCCTTTATATAATGCTTTTTCAAGCGTTAAATCTTTACCCATTACTTCCCCTGTTGATTTCATTTCAGGCCCTAATGTTGTATCAACTKAGCGTAGTTTCGCAAATGAGAATACCGGTGCTTTTACATACACTTCCTTCTCTTCTGGGTGATAGCCAGTTCCATATCCTTGTTCTACAAGGTTTTGACCTAAAATAACTTTCGTTGCGATATTTGCCATCGGTACRCCTGTAATTTTACTTAAGAATGGTACTGTACGGCTCGCACGTGGATTTACTTCAATTACATACACTTCATCTTTGAATACTACAAACTGAATGTTTAGTAATCCAAYAATGTTTAAACCTTTTCCAAGCCCAATTGTATGTTCAATAATTTGTTCTTTTAGTTTTTCAGATAAGCTCTGTGGTGGATATACTCCAATTGAATCCCCAGAGTGAACTCCAGCGCGTTCGATATGTTCCATAATACCTGGAATGAATACATTCTCACCGTCTGAAATTGCATCTACTTCAATTTCTTTACCAACCATATAACGGTCGATTAATACTGGGTGATCTGCGTGAACTTTAACCGCATTTTTCATGTAGTGCAGTAATTCTTCTTGACGATATACGATTTCCATCGCACGTCCACCTAGTACGTAAGATGGTCTTACTAATACTGGGTAACCAATTTTGTCAGCGATCGCTACTGCTTGCTCTACAGTCGTTGCTGTTTTACCAACTGGTTGCGGGATACCAAGCTTTGTTAAAGCTGCTTCAAACTTATCACGATCTTCTGCACGGTCTAAATCTTCAAGTGATGTTCCTAAGATTTTCACACCATGTGCTTCTAATTTAGCCGCTAAGTTAATTGCCGTTTGGCCACCGAATTGGACGATAACACCTTCTGGCTTTTCTAAATCGATAATGTGCATTACATCTTCGATTGTTAATGGTTCAAAGTATAATTTGTCAGAAATACTGAAGTCTGTTGAAACTGTTTCTGGGTTGTTATTAACAATGATTGCCTCATATCCAGCTTCTTTTATTGCCCATACAGAGTGAACTGTTGCATAATCAAACTCAACACCTTGACCAATACGGATTGGACCAGATCCTAGTACAACTACACTCTTACGATCTGTTACAATCGATTCATTCTCGTCACCATATGTGCTGTAGTAGTATGGTGTTGCAGATTCAAACTCTGCCGCACAAGTATCTACCATCTTATAAACAGGAATCATATTGCTTTCTTTACGCATATCGTAAATTTCACGCTCTGTTTTGTTCCAAGCATTGGCGATGTAATGGTCACTGAAGCCCATTTCTTTCGCAGATTGTAACACTTCCATATTTCCTACATTCGCTTTTACTTCACGTTCCATGTTTACGATATTTTCAACTTTTTGTAAGAAGAAGAAGTCCATTTCACACCATTCGTTGATTTCTTCTTTCGTTACACCTTGACGGATCGCTTCTGCTACAACGAACAGACGCTCGTCATCAGCTTTTATAATACGCTTTTTCATCGTTTCTTTATCAAGCTCTTTTAAGTGGTCTAACTCTAGGTGATAAACGCCAAGCTCTAAAGAACGGATCGCTTTTAATAATGATTGTTCTAAGTTACGTCCGATTGACATAACTTCACCAGTTGCCTTCATTTGTGTACCAAGTGTTCTGTTTGCTGATTCAAACTTATCAAATGGCCAACGTGGAATTTTTGAAACAACATAGTCTAATGCTGGCTCGAAGCAAGCGTATGTTTTTTGTGTTACTGGGTTTATAATTTCATCTAATGTTAAACCGACTGCAATTTTCGCCGCTAGCTTCGCAATTGGATATCCAGTTGCTTTAGATGCTAGTGCAGACGAACGACTCACACGCGGGTTTACTTCGATTACATAGTATTGGAAGCTATGTGGATCAAGTGCAAGCTGAACGTTACATCCACCTTCAATTCCTAATGCACGAATAATTCTTAATGAAGTGTTTCGTAACATTTGATACTCACGGTCACTTAATGTTTGGCTCGGTGCTACAACGATAGAATCACCTGTGTGAACCCCAACCGGATCGATATTTTCCATGTTACATACTACAATCGCGTTATCATTCGAATCACGCATTACTTCATATTCAATTTCCTTACAACCGGCAATACTCTTTTCTAATAAACATTGTGTTACTGGACTATGTTTTAATCCACCTGATACGATTTCAATTAGTTCTTCTTCATTATTACAAATTCCGCCACCTGTTCCCCCCATTGTAAATGCTGGGCGAACAATAACTGGATAACCAATTTCTTTTACAAATTCATGTGCTTCTTCCAGCGTATGAATAATCGTGCTAGATGGAATTGGTTCATTTAATTCCTGCATTAATGTACGGAATAAATCACGATCCTCGGCTTGCTCGATTGCTGATAATTTTGTTCCTAAAATTTCAACTCCGCACTCTTCAAGTATGCCTGATTTCGCAAGTTCAACCGCCATGTTTAGGCCTGTTTGACCACCTAATGTTGGTAGGAGTGCATCTGGACGTTCTTTACGAATAATACGGCTTACGAATTCTAATGTTAATGGTTCTATATATACTTTATCTGCTGTTGCAGTAYCTGTCATAATTGTTGCTGGGTTAGAGTTAACAAGGATTACTTTGTAACCTTCTTCTCTAAGAGATTGACAAGCTTGTGTTCCAGAATAATCAAACTCTGCTGCTTGCCCAATTACAATTGGTCCTGATCCGATTACTAAAATTGTGTTAATGTCTAGGCGTTTTGGCATAACTCTTCCCCTTCTTTCTTGAAGTTTTCAATCATTGCTAAGAAATCTTCGAATAAATCATTTGCATCTTCTGGTCCTGCAGAAGCTTCTGGATGGTATTGCACTGTAAATGCTGGGAACTTCGTATGACGAAGACCTTCTACTGTTCCATCATTTAAAGCAACATGTGTAATTTCCAGTTCTGTATTTCCAACTGATTCTTCTTCTACTGCGTAACCATGGTTTTGAGATGTAATTGCTACTTTTCCAGTTGCAAGATTTTTCACTGGATGATTTAAACCACGGTGACCGAATTTTAACTTACTTGTATTCGCACCAGATGCCAGGGCGAACAATTGATGTCCTAGGCAAATCCCGAATAAAGGAACTTTACCAATAATKTCTTTTAACATTTCAATTGCTTCTGGTACATCTTTCGGGTCCCCAGGTCCRTTACTTAACATAATTCCATCTGGGCTAAGGCGTAAAATTTCTTCTGCTGTTGTATTGTAAGGTACAACAATTACATCACAATCACGCTTATTTAATTCTCGTAAAATACCATGTTTCATTCCGAAGTCTACAAGTACAACTCGGTGTCCACGGCCTGGACTTGGATATGGATCTTTTGTTGATACGCGTTTCACATGATCTGTAAAGACAGTTGCTTTCAATTGRCTAACGATGTCCTCTACATCCACWTCCATRTTGCAAAGACGTCCGCGTAAAGTTCCATATTGACGRATYTTTCTTGTTAATTTTCTCGTATCAATTCCTGCTAATCCTGGGATATTTCTTTCTTGCAAGTAATCATTTAGCGAAATTTCATTACGGAAGTTTGATGGGTGATCACAAATTTCGTTTACGATTAAACCATTTACAGATGGGTGAATTGATTCAAAATCATCACGGTTAATGCCGTAGTTTCCGATTAATGGATACGTAAATGTTACGATTTGACCGCAGTATGATGGATCAGATAAAGTTTCTTGATATCCAGTCATCCCAGTTGTAAATACAACCTCACCTGACTTTTCTATTTCTCCTCCGAAACCTTTTCCAATTAATACTGTTCCATCTTCTAAGATAAGTTGTCTTTTCATACTAATGCACTCTCCTTTTGCCATGCGATCTTACCACCAACGATTGTCATAACCGGCCAACCTTGGCATTTCCAACCTGCGAATGGTGTGTTTTTTCCTTTTGATAAGAATGTTGTTGGATCAATTTCTTCTTCTTGTTCTAAATCGATAATTGTAATATCAGCTGTTCTGCCTTCTGTTAGGCGCCCTGCTTCTAAACCGAATGTGTCAGCCGGTTTTTCTGTTAAGAATTGAATCAGTTGCTCTAATGTAATGATTCCTTTTTTCACAAGGTTTGTATATAAAAGCGGGAATGCTGTTTCAAAACCAGTAATTCCGAACGGTGCTCTTTCAATCCCTTGCCCTTTCTCTTCTGCAGTATGCGGTGCATGGTCAGTTGCGATCATATCAATTGTTCCATCTAATAGTCCTTCAATTAACGCTGCATGATCTTCTTTTCCTCGAAGCGGTGGATTCATTTTAAAGTTAGGATCAGCCGATGGGATATCATCTTCACATAATACTAAGTGATGCGGTGTTACTTCTGCTGTCACCTTAATTCCAGCACGTTTCGCGTCACGGATTACACGTACAGATCCTTTTGTACTTACGTGACATACGTGGTAGTGACAATTTGCAGCTTCCGCAAGTAAGATGTCCCGGGCAATATGTACGGATTCACATACTGATGGGATACCGTTTAATCCGTGTTTCTCAGAAAACTTCCCTTCATGTACACATCCTTTATTAATAAGTGTGTTCTCTTCACAGTGTGCAACAACTGCCATATTTAATTTCGATGCACGCTTCATTGCAGCTAACATCATGCTTGCATCTTGCACGCCTACGCCATCATCAGTGAAAGCAAACGCTCCAAGTTCTTTTAACGTTTCAAAATCAGTCATTTCAGAACCTGCTTGACGTACTGTAATGGCTCCATATGGTAATACATTTACATGTGCTTTTTCTTTAATACGCTTTTGCAGGTCTTCCATATGTTCTTTACAATCTGGTACTGGG
>NZ_JBFTMA010000112.1:0-9848 GCF_056396725.1 Bacillus sp. 05T31 | reverse complement strand
GGCACTCGGTCGTGCTGTGGGTAGAAATTTTTATTTCTTGCCTACCTTAGACGCTTGTCGTCGGGAGYATGATGTGAGGTAGGGTTAGATGCCCATARTTTATTTATGATAGAAACTCTACCTATGRRGTTATAAATATGACTCTATAGGTAGAGTTTTTTGTTATTGTTACATAAAAATAAAAAGATATATATGGGGGACTAAAATTGAAAAARGTAAGRAAAGCAATTATTCCAGCTGCTGGACTGGGRACAAGRTTTTTACCAGCAACGAAAGCGATGCCGAAAGAAATGTTACCTATCGTAGATAAACCAACAATTCAATACATAATAGAAGAAGCGATAGAATCAGGAATTGAAGATATTATTGTTGTAACAGGAAAAGGAAAACGTGCAATCGAAGATCATTTTGATCATTCCTTCGAACTAGAACAAAACCTTTTAGAAAAAGGGAAATATGAAATGCTTGAGAAAGTACAAGCTTCTTCAAAAATTAATATTCATTACATAAGACAAAAAGAACCGAAAGGTTTAGGTCATGCAGTGTGGTGCGCACGTAAATTTATTGGGAATGAGCCATTTGCAGTATTACTTGGTGATGATATTGTCCAAGCAGATACACCATGCTTACGCCAATTAATGGATCAATATGAAGGAACACAATCATCTGTTATTGGTGTACAAACAGTGTCAGAAAACGAAACACATCGTTATGGTATTATCGATCCGGTTGAACAAAACGATCGTCGTTATCAAGTACGTCAATTTGTAGAAAAGCCAGCCCAAGGAACAGCGCCATCAAATTTAGCAATTATGGGACGTTACGTATTAACACCAGAAATCTTTATGTTCCTTGAAGATCAACAAACAGGTGCGGGCGGAGAAGTCCAATTAACAGATGCAATTCAACGTTTAAATGAAATTCAACGTGTATTTGCTTATGATTTTGAGGGTACGCGTTACGATGTTGGGGAGAAATTTGGATTTATTAAGACGACGATTGAGATGGCACTACAAAATGAAGAATTAAATGTAGAGTTAATGAAGTATATGAAGGAACTTGTAAAAAAGGAAGAGGTACATTCATAATAGAATGTCCTTTTTTATTATGAATAAGATACGAATTATATAAAGAAGGGAACAGATATATTGAGTTATCGAAAACGGCTCTCATTATTAATTTTATTAGATTCATTTATCGTATTAACTGCCGTGTATTTAAGTTATTGGTTTATACATCCAGATGTATTAAACAAAATTCCTATGACAGTAGTTATTAGTTCTATTACATTATTGTGTAGTCATCATGTTTTTGCAGCTATTTATAAGTTGTACAACAAGGCATGGGAATATGCGAGTATTGGGGAATTAAAACAAATATTTAAAGCAATTACGTTATCGATTTTAGTAACAGCAATTGTTCAACAAATTATTAATCACGATATTTATGTTCGAATTTTAGCAATCGCATGGATGTTGCATTTATTATTAATTGGCGGTTCTCGCTTCATATGGCGTATGTTCCGTGATACATATATTACAAAAGCTACTGATAAAAAACGAACATTAATTATTGGTGCTGGTTCAGCAGGGACAATGGTAGTACGTCAGTTGCAACATAATAAAGAAGCAGATTTATATCCAATTGCGTTTGTTGATGATGATAGRAAYAARCAAAAATTGGAGATTTATAATGTGCCGGTTGTTGGTACAACARATCAYATTCAAGARATTGTRGAAGAYAATGATATAGAACATATTATCATCGCAATCCCTTCATTAAATAGAGGTCAAATAAACGAGATTTTTGAGAAGTGTAGAAAAACGAAGGCGAAAACACAAATTGTACCGATGCTTGAAGATCTATTAGATGGAAAACTCTCTGTTAATGAATTTCGTGACGTACAAGTAGAAGATTTATTAGGGAGAGAACCAATAAAGTTAGATGATGCAGGTATTGGGGAAAAGATTACAGGTAAAACGATTTTAGTAACAGGTGCTGGTGGATCAATTGGATCAGAAATTTGTCGCCAAGTGATGAAATACAAACCAACTAAAATTGTTCTTTTAGGACATGGTGAAAATAGCATTTATAATATCGAAATGGAAATGAGAGTTACCTATAAAGATACGGTTGAAATTACGACAGAAATTGCCGATGTACAAGACCGGAATAAGATTTTCGAAATAATAGAAAAATATCAACCATACATCGTATACCACGCTGCTGCACATAAACATGTACCTTTAATGGAGCGTAATCCTGAAGAGGCTGTAAAAAACAATATCTTCGGTACAAAAAATGTTGCAGAAGCAGCAGATACGTTTAAAGTTAATACATTTGTTATGGTTTCTACTGATAAAGCAGTAAACCCTACGAATGTAATGGGGGCGACAAAACGATTTGCAGAAATGCTCGTCCAACATATGGCATCTGTTAGTACTAGTACACGCTTTGTTGCGGTTAGATTTGGTAATGTTCTTGGGAGTAGAGGGAGTGTAATACCTCTATTTAAGAAACAAATTCAAAAAGGTGGCCCTGTAACGGTTACTCACCCCGATATGATCCGTTACTTTATGACAATCCCAGAAGCTTCAAGGTTAGTAATTCAGGCTGGAACGYTRGCTAGRGGTGGAGAATTRTTYGTACTRGATATGGGKGATCCAGTAARGATTGTTGATTTAGCTAAAAAYTTAATTACTCTTTCRGGKTATTCTATTGAAGAAATTGGAATTGAATTTACTGGATTRAGACCAGGYGAAAAAATGTATGAAGAGYTMTTAAAYGAAGGWGAAATTCATCCKGAGCAAATATTCCCTAAAATTCATATAGGAAAAGCTGTTTTACTAGATCAAGATATTTTAAGACAGTTTATGAATGATTTTGAGGAAATGGATAAAGAGGAAATAAGAGAACGATTATTAGGCATTGCGAATAATAAAGTTAATCTGAAAAATTAATTTAAGGGAAGGAAGTTTTAGAAATGGGAGACAGAATATTTCTTTCATCACCACATATGAGTGATGAAGGTTATGAAATGCATTACGTTAAGGAAGCTTTTGATACAAATTGGATTGCGCCACTTGGAGAAAATGTGAACGGATTTGAAAGAGAACTAGCTGCGAAAGTCGATTCTAAAGCAGCCGCAGCGCTATCTTCTGGAACAGCTGCAATTCATATGGCATTAAAAGCAGCGGGAGTAGGGGAGGGAGATATTGTTTTTTGCCAAACACTTACATTCTCAGCTACCGCAAACCCTATTATTTATCAAAATGCTACTCCTGTTTTCATAGATAGTGATTATGAAACTTGGAATATGTGTCCTAAAGCATTGGAAGCAGCTTTTAAAAAGTATCCAAATGTAAAGGCAGTTATAGTAGTTCATTTATATGGTCTCTCCGCGGATATGGATAAGATTGTTGAACTTTGTAAAAAGTATGATGTTACTTTAATTGAAGATGCTGCTGAATCTTTGGGGACTTATTATAAAGGTAAACATACGGGTAGTTTTGGAGATTATGGTATTTTTTCTTTTAATGGTAATAAGATTATTACTACTTCTGGTGGGGGTATGCTCGTTTCTAATGATGAAGAAAGAGTTTCAAAGGTAAGGTTTTGGGCTACCCAAAGTAGAGACCAGGCAAGACATTATCAACATAGTGAATTAGGATTTAACTATCGTATGAGTAATGTAGTTGCTGGGATTGGTAGAGGCCAACTTAAAGTATTAGACGAGAGAGTGCAGAAGAAAAGATACATATTTGATTTTTACAAGCGAGAATTAGGAAATCTTGAAGGAATTGAATTTATGCCTAGTAATGAATGGAATGAACCGAATTATTGGTTAAGTTCTATGACATTGAACGGTAAGGTTCGTCCAATCGACGTGATGGAAGCTCTTGAAAAAGAAAATATTGAATCTAGACCAGTTTGGAAACCTATGCACTTACAACCGTTCTTTGAGAAATATGATTTTGTTGGTACAGATGTATCAGAAAAACTTTTTGAAAATGGTGTTTGTTTACCGAGTGATACAAAGATAACAGACGTAAATTTAGAGAGAGTTGTAAAAATTATTAAAGGGTTGTGGTTAGTATAATGATGAATTCTAGAGGGGGCATCTATAGAAGAGTTATAAAAAGACCCATGGATTTTATACTATCTTTAATTGCTATCATAGTGCTAAGCCCAGTGTTCCTTATAGTTTCTTTACTTGTAAAAACGAAATTAGGTAGTCCAGTTTTATTTAAACAAAAAAGACCAGGCCTAGATGAGAATATTTTTATGATGTATAAGTTTAGGACGATGACAGATGAAAGAGATGAAAATGGCCAATTACTTCCAGATGATATAAGATTAACGAAATTTGGTAAGTTTTTGCGTTCTACTTCACTTGATGAATTGCCTGAGTTATTTAATATTCTTAAAGGGGATATGTCAATAGTGGGACCAAGGCCTCAATTAGTTCGGGATATGGTCTTTATGACTGAAACGCAAAGAGAGAGACATACAGTCTTACCTGGACTTACTGGTTGGGCACAAGTTAATGGACGAAATGCAGTCGTTTGGGAAAAAAAATTATCTTTGGATTTAGAGTATATTAATAATGTTACATTTTTAGGTGATTTGAAAATTATTCTTATGACTATAGCAAAGGTATTTAAAAGGGATGGTATAAGTGCAGATGGCATGGAGACCGCCGAAGATTTAGGTGATTACTTAGTAAGAAAAAATAAGGTTACCAAGGATGAATATTGTAGAATTATAGAGAAAAGCAAACAAATAATAAATAACACATAATGTAAGGAGCCTAATTATAATGAATGAATGGAAGTTCTATAATTATGCAATAATACCAACAACTCCTCCACATGTAAATCCAAATGCTACTGCCATTGAAGATGGTAGTGTTTGGGGTGTGAGTAAAAATAAGACCTTATTAGTTCGATGGACAACGGACTTTGATTGTGGATTTGAAACGGAATGGTGGTACTGTATTAAAGATGATAGGATAGACGCTGCTAGTTTAAAGAAAAAAAGGAGATATGAAATAAATAGCGGATTGAAAAATTTTGATGTTAGGAAAATCTCATCAATGGAATATGCTGAACAAATATACAAGGTGTATGCTGAGACAGTTCAGAGTTATGTCAATGGGGGAAGTATTACAGAAAAAGAAATCTTTATTGCTCAGTGCATAGAACATGAAAATAATAATCAAATTGAATATTATGGAGCTTTTGATAAAGAAGATGGGGAATTGGCAGCGTATGCACTAAATCATGTTTTTGATGATTTTGTAAATTTTACAACAATGAAGTTTTTACCGAATTATTTATCTAAAAAAGTATCAGCAGCTTTAGTGTATACAATGTTATTCGATTATATCAACGTTCAGGATAAAAAGTATGTTAATGATGGAGAGAGAAGTATTCGGCATACTACCAATTTCCAAGATTACCTTATAAAATATTTTGGTTTTCGTAAAGCATATTGCAAGTTACATGTTCAATACAAACCTTTGGTAAGGATGGCTATAGGTTTATTATATCCTATGCGAAAAATAATTAAAAATTTTGCAAAGGTAAATGCGGTAATTAATAATGTTAGTGGTTTATTAGAAATGGAATCAATCAGAAGATCTTTTGGGAAATAATTTTTTGGAAAAGTTACAGGCATATGTATGGAATAGATTATTATAAGCACAGTTAGGAGAAACCATAATATGGAGAATTTGATTTCGATTATTACACCGGTATACAATTCAGAAAAGTATATAGAATTTACAATAAAAAGCGTTTTAAATCAAACGTATTCAAATTGGGAAATGCTAATTGTTGATGATTGCTCAATGGATGATACACAAGAAGTAATTAATAAGTTTAAGGATCCACGTATAAAGTATTTTAAATTAGAAAAAAATTCTGGTGCTGCAGTAGCAAGAAATGAGGCCCTTAAAAGAGCGCGTGGAAAATATATTGCATTTTTAGATGCAGATGATATGTGGAAGCCTGATAAATTAGAGAAGCAGTTAAATTTTATGATTAAAAATAAAATAGGATTTTCATTTACTGGATATGAGATATTAAGAGAAGGTGAAAATGGAAATAAGGTTATTAATGTACCATCAAGATTGAATTATAGCCAATTTATGAAAAATACTATTATTGGAACATTAACGGTAATGCTTAACGTTGATATTGTTGGGGAAGTTAGATTAGTTGAAGTAAAGAAAGATCATGACTCGATGACTTGGGCTAAACTATTAAGGGACGGGCACTTTGCTTATGGGTTAAACGAAAGTTTAGCGTTTTATAGGAAGGTTGAGGGTTCAATCTCTAATGATAAATTTAAGGCAGCTAAGAATCATTGGAATAATTGTAGAAAGATTGAAAAGCTATCTATACCGAAATGTCTGTATTATTTCTTTTTTTATGGAATAAATGCTGTTAAAAAGCATTATTTGTAGGGAGATAAGCCAGCTTTATAACTATTTGATAATTAACGTTATAAGGTTTAAGAGTTTAGGCTTATCGATTTGATGTAACTCGCTTTAAAATATGTGTCACGAAATAATCTATATGTAGGTAATTATTTTAGGAGTTAAAAAATATTATAAGCAAAAGGATTATTGAAATGTTAAAAATGTAAGAGGAGTGTAGGTATGAATTTACAAGTACTAGTATCAACAATGCATCAAGATAACCATAACTTAATAGAAGAAATGAATATACAGTCTGATGCAATTGTAGTTAATCAATGCGAAAGAAATGAATTTGAAGAATTTACATATAAGGGCCATAATATTAAATTCTTGTCATTGGCAGAACGAGGAGTAGGATTAAGCAGAAACAATGCTTTTATGCGCGCAACTGCAGATATTTGTATATTTGCAGATGATGATGTGGTGTACTGTGATAATTATAAAAAAGAGATTATAGATGCTTTTAAAAATAATCCAGATGCTGATGTTATCGTATTTAATGTACCTAGTACAAATCCTGCTAGGCCTTCCTATCAAGTTGAAAAAGAAAAAAGGGTAAGATTTTTTAATAGTTTAAGGTACTCGACAGTGAGATTTGCGGTTAGGACGAAAAAAGTAAAGGAAGCCAATATACATTTTTCACTATTATTTGGTGGAGGGGCAAAATACGGATCAGGGGAAGATAGTTTATTTATATTTGACTGTATTAAAAAAGGATTGAAGGTTTATGCAAGTCCTAAGGTAATTGCATATGTTAGTCACGAAAATTCTACTTGGTTTACCGGTTATACGGATAAGTATTTTATCGATAAGGGGGCACTGTACGCTTCTTTATCCAAAAGGTGGGCCAGATTCTTAAGCTTTCAATTTGCATTTAGACATAGGGGGATGTATAAAAAAGATAAAAGTTGGAATGTCGCACTTAAATTAATGTTTAAAGGTATAAGAGAGATTAAAGGATGAAACCGATGAAACCTAAAATATCGATAATTGTACCAGTATATATGGTAGAAGAATATATAGAAAAATGTATAGATAGCTTAATTAGTCAAACGTATAAAAATATTGAAATAATCCTTGTCAATGATGGCAGTTTAGATGGTTGCCCTGAAATTTGTAATAATTATGCTAAAAATGATTCGCGTATTAAGGTAATTAATAAAGAAAATGGTGGCCTATCAGATGCTAGAAATGCTGGTTTAAGAAAAGCTATAGGTGAATATATTTTATTTGTTGATTCTGATGATTATATTGAGAAAGACACATGTGAATGCTTTATATCAGCTATAAGCGAGCGTGAAGTTGATGTGGCGGTAGGGAATGCAAAAAAAATAGAAAATAATAATCTATCATTTATGAAGCATAGGAATTCACAAGAAGGTCAAATTTTAAAGGGAGAACAATATTTAGCAGCGGAATTAAAAGCGGGAACTATGTATATGGCAGCGTGGTTAAATTTATATAATAGAGATTTCTTATTAAGCAATAACCTAGAGTTTAAAGTCGGATTATTACACGAAGATGAGCAATTTACACCGAGGGTATTTTTAAAAGCGGAAAAGGTGATTGGTACAAATATTATATTTTATAATTACCTAATTAGGGATGGATCAATTACCACAGCAAAAAATAAACTTAAAAATGCTGAGCATATAATAAGAACATGTAAAGAGCTTGAACAAATTTACTGTAATGTTAAAAATGATGAATTGAGAAATTTATTAAACGATAACTTGGTAAGCAAATATCTTAATATATTTCAAGTTGCGAGCCTACACAAGAAAGAAAATTCTTATTTGTTAGATGAAGAATTCCTAATAAACAAGGCTTATACAAAAAAAAATAAATTAAGAGTGGCGTTGTTTAGAGCAAGTAAAACGTTATATTTTGGTTTAAATAAATCCATGAAAAAAATAAAAAGTTTACGATCATAATTAACATTAATTGATAATACCTCCAATTGGGATAAGTGTAATCAATTCTAATTTTGGAGGAATACACGAAATGTGAGAAGGATCTATCAATGATATTTTATTTTAGTTGGTTCATATTGGTATTTTTATTATTAGTTTTAAAAAAACAGAAGAATAGGGTAAATGTAATAGTAGTATTTGCTTTATTTACTCTATTTTATGGAATTAGGGATTATGGTGGAGTAGATGATTTAACATATATAACAGCATTTAATAATGCTACTAGTGGAGATATAGTTTATGGTTTAGAGGGCTCATATTTGGTAATTTCCAAATTCCTTGGGAGCTTGGGTTTTAACTATAAGGCTGTATTTTTAATATATGCTACGATATCATTTACTTTTATGTACTTGGCGTTTAAAAAGTTGTGCAAATATAAGCATGAATGGATTATTGCTATGTTGGGTTTTTTAGTTTTTGCATTTTTTCCAACAATAACGGTGATGCGTCAATTTGCAGCGGCCGCAATCTTAACTTATGCGTTTACGCTTAAGCTTCAAGGGAAAAACAAATTACCATTAGTTTTTATTGGAGTAGCCTCTGTAATTCATGTGGGTTCAGTAATTGGATTCCTAATATATCCAAAAACTTCAGATAGGAACTTGAATTTTCTGGAAAATGCGCAAATGATATATTTTTCACTGTTTTTCATTACTCTATCTAGCGGTTGGGCTAGTCGTCTGAGTATTTACTTTATATTATTTATCCCATTTACTTTTATTACATTCATTTCAAGGTTTTCATTAGAGAGAGATAGACAGATTTTATATAAAGTATGTTATGGTGCATATGCACTTTTATTTATGTATCAAATATTAAATCTTTCAAACTCTACAGATGTGAGTGGTCTTTTACCTTATAAGTGGTCGCTTGATTTTTTTAGATAAATATATAAAGCCTAATTGTGTATAAGTGATGATTTTTTCATATATGTTGTGCAAAAACATAAGTATTGTAGCATGTTTTAATAGAGAAGCATATCTCGAAATGAAAAGTCACTTATATAGGATTAGAGTCAAACGAGATTGAACAATGACTAGTTTCTAAGAAAATTTTGTATATATTAGTTGTAGTATCATGTAAATTAAGGGTGATTTAATACAATAAGGGCTATAACTGTGAAATATATGTAATGTTATAGTCATAGAGGTTAAAACAAAAGTTTTATCTCTATGGGCTACAAAAATAGCTTTAGTGAAGGTTTAAAATGATGGCGATAATTAATAGATGTGTGATATAAAAATATAAATTGAAAAAGGATTCGGGAACTGAAGTGAGAAAAGATAAACAAATTTTAATTAATATGATAATTCAAATAATAAGTTTTGTGATCAATGTCGCAATTAGCTTTTTCTTAACATCTTTTATTGTAGAAAAGATAGGTAAAGAGG
>NZ_JBFTMA010000111.1:0-15526 GCF_056396725.1 Bacillus sp. 05T31 | reverse complement strand
CAGTACGGTAGCTCGTCGGGCTCATAACCCGAAGGTCGCAGGTTCAAATCCTGTCCCCGCAACCAAATGGTCCCGTGGTGTAGTGGTTAACATGCCTGCCTGTCACGCAGGAGATCGCCGGTTCGACCCCGGTCGGGACCGCCATTTTATATAAAGAAAAGAACGAAACAAGTTGTTTCGTATTTTTTTATTTGTTTTAACAAAAAACTAATAAAGACAGTCAAACTATCCTTAGGAAAACTCCTAAGGACTTTTTTATATATTTAAAACCTGTATAATAAAGAGCAGAGAACATTGTGAGTAAAGTAGGTGAAGTCTGTGAGTAAATATGAAATAACAACAAAATCTTCCGAAGAAACCCAGCGATTATCAGAAAAATTAGGGAGACTTGTAAAGGAAAAAGATGTAATTATTTTAGAAGGTGATCTTGGAGCTGGCAAGACGACTTTTACAAAAGGACTAGCAAAAGGTCTTGGAGTGAAAAGAGTCGTAAATAGTCCTACCTTCAATATTATTAAAGAATATAAAGGAAGATTACCGCTATATCATATGGATGTGTATCGTTTAGCGGAAAGTGAAGAAGATTTAGGATTTGATGAGTATTTCTATGGTGAAGGGATTACAGTAGTAGAATGGGCTCATTTAATAGAAGCATATTTACCGAATGAGAAGTTGCAAATTAGTTTATTCCATGCTGGAGATGATACAAGAAAAATTGTACTCGAGCCAATTGGAGATCGCTATATTAGATTATGTGAGGAGCTATTACAAGATGAAAGTACTAGCAATTGATACTTCAAATTACGTAATGGGTGTATCCCTTATTGAGGAAGGGAACGTGATTGGAGAAATCATTACAAATTTAACAAAAAACCATTCTGTGCGTCTTATGCCAGCTGTAGAGAAACTGTTAAAAGAATGCGGTGTAAAACCGAAAGAATTGACTAAAATTGTTGTAGCAGCTGGACCGGGATCATATACAGGTGTTCGTATAGGTGTGACAGCGGCAAAAACATTAGCTTGGTCACTTCAAATACCAATTGTAGGTGTATCAAGTTTGGAAGTGGTGGCTGCAAATGGTACTAATTTTAATGGACTAATTTGTCCTTTATTTGATGGCCGACGCGGTCAAATTTACACGGGGTTATATACATATGAAGGAGAGCGTATAACTTCAATAGAAGAAGACCGAATTATTCTTATTGTTGACTGGTTGCAAATGTTAAAAGATAAAGAACAGCCTGTTTTATTTATTGGTAACGATGTTAAATTGCATAAAGAAACAATTGTAGAATATTTAGGTGATCAAGCTGTATTTGCTCCGTTCACTAAGAATAACCCAAGACCAAGTGAATTAGCATGTTTAGGATTACAAAAAGAAGAACAAGACGTGCATACGTTTGTTCCTAGCTATCTTCGTTTAGCTGAAGCTGAAACAAAATGGTTAGAAAGTCAAAAACAATAGGGGCCTACAGAAGATGGATATGATATTTAGAAAGATGGCACTCGATGATATTGCTCAAATTGTAGCTATTGAAGAAGCATCTTTTTCAACCCCTTGGACTGCAGATGCCTTTCACCGTGAATTAGAGGTGAATGAACATGCACATTATGTCGTGCTAGAAAAAGATGGTCTCGTAATTGGATATTGTGGATTGTGGATAATTATTGATGAATCACATGTAACAAATATAGCTATCCTGCCGGAATACAGAGGTCAAAAGCTAGGGGATGCCTTATTRAAAGAAGTCATTTCCGAAGCGAAAGGKTTAGGAGTAAAAACAATGACACTTGAAGTACGCATGTCAAATGAAGTAGCAAAGCAGTTATACAGAAAATAYGGATTTCAAAATGGTGGGATTCGTAAACGATACTATGCAGACAATCAGGAAGATGGTCTTGTAATGTGGGTGAATATATGATGGAAAAAAATATAATTATACTTGGTATTGAAACAAGCTGTGATGAAACAGCTGTAGCAGTTGTTAAAAATGGAACGGAAATCATTGCGAATGTCGTTGCATCGCAAATTGAAAGTCATAAGCGTTTTGGCGGAGTAGTACCAGAGATTGCATCCCGTCATCATGTAGAAGAAATCACAGTTGTGTTAGAAGAAGCTTTAAAAGAAGCGAATATCACTTTTGAGGATATTRATGCAATTGCTGTAACAGAAGGCCCAGGTTTAGTCGGAGCACTTTTAATAGGTGTAAATGCAGCGAAAGCTGTGGCTTTTGCTCATGATATCCCTCTAGTTGGTGTTCATCATATTGCTGGTCATATTTATGCGAATCGTTTAGTAAAAGAAGTACAATTCCCGTTACTATCGCTTGTTGTATCCGGTGGACATACGGAGCTTGTTTATATGAAAGAACATGGTTCATTTGAAGTGATTGGTGAAACGCGAGATGATGCGGCAGGAGAAGCTTACGATAAAGTAGCTCGTACATTATCAATGCCTTATCCAGGTGGTCCTCATATTGATCGCCTTGCGCATGAAGGAAAACCAACAATTGATTTGCCTCGTGCGTGGCTAGAACCTGATTCGTATGATTTCAGCTTTAGTGGATTGAAATCAGCAGTTATCAACACTGTGCATAACGCAAAACAGCGCGGTATAGAAATTGCACCAGAAGATTTAGCAGCAAGTTTCCAAKAAAGTGTAATAGATGTACTTGTAACGAAAGCGTCTCGTGCAGCAGATGCTTATAATGTAAAACAAGTGCTTCTTGCTGGTGGAGTAGCTGCTAATAAAGGGCTTCGTGCACGTTTAGCAGCAGAATTTGCACAAAAAGAAAATATAGAGCTAATTATTCCTCCTCTATCTTTATGCACAGATAATGCAGCGATGATTGCGGCTGCAGGTACAATTGCATACGAACAAGGAAAACGCGCTACATTAGCTTTAAATGCAAATCCAGGATTAGATATTGAAGCATAGTTATACACAAAATTAACCACAGCTTGTGGATAAAACCCAAATTATCTGTTGATAATTTGGGTTTTTTTGTGTACATAAAATGTGTATAACTTTTTATCTGATTGTGGATAATGTGGAAAAGTTATTTGGAAGTTTATATTATAAAGGTGGATATGTGTATAACCTTGTGGATAACATAGAGGAAGTCTGACCTTTGAAGAAATTCTTTTTTGGGAAATAAAAAACAAGGAGATGCAAAAAAAACATTTTAAAACATCCTCCACTTATTATATAAGGTGCTACTATTGTCAATCCTTGTCGAATCGGTTATATAATTTTATTTACTATGGTATTGATTCCAAAAAAGAAAATAAAAAGGAGGTCATCTCGTCAAAAAGCCCGACTTATGAGACATCCTCCTCTTTTAAATTCTCTTATATATGCAGTTCTTCCCATTCTGCCATACAGGCTTCAAGCTGTTCTTGCAGTGTTTGTTTTTTAGTTGTAATTTCACTAGCCTTTTCATAATCTGCATATATTTCTGGTAAGCAAAGCTGRTCTTCTAACGTAGCAATTTCTKCTTCTAAGCCTACGATATTTTGTTCCAGTTCTTCAATYTTTCGAGTRCGTTGACGCTCTAGCTGTTTACGTTCTTTTTCTTCGAGATAATTTAATTTTTCTTGTGCCACCACTTTTTGAACAGGTACTTCATCTTCTTGCTCTAGTTCCGCACGTTCAATCATTTCATTTTTCTTTTCAACGTAATAATCGTAATCACCTAAATATTCTTGTGCACCTTCTGTTGATAACTCAACAACGGTTGTCGTTACGCGATTAATAAAATAGCGGTCATGAGAGACGAATAGAAGAGTACCTGGGTAATCAATTAAAGCATTCTCCAAAATCTCTTTACTATTTAAATCAAGATGGTTTGTTGGCTCATCGAGAATTAATAAATTGGATTTTTGCATCATAAGTTTTGCAAGAGCTAGTCGAGCCTTTTGTCCACCACTAAGAGAAGATACTGGTTTGAGTACATCATCCCCTGTGAATAAAAAGTTGCCTAGTATAGTGCGAATTTCTTTTTCAGGTTGCAGGGGATATTCATCCCATAATTCATTTAAAACTCGCTTCGAAGATGTTAAGTTGGCTTGTTCTTGATCATAATAACCAACAGATACATTTGAGCCGAAAGCAACGTTTCCATGTAATAGCTGTAACTTATTCACAATGGATTTTAATAATGTAGATTTTCCAATTCCGTTTGGCCCAACTAAGGCAACACTGTCACCGCGAGTTAAGCGCATATTTACATGTTCAATAATCGGTTCCTGATAATAGCCAATAGTTGCATCTTTCACTTGTAAAACATCATTTCCACTTTGTTTTTCAATATCGAAGTGGAAGGAAGCTGATTTAGAATCGCCTAATGGTCTAGTTAATACTTCCATTCTGTCTAATTGTTTACGGCGACTTTGAGCGCGTTTTGTCGTAGATGCACGAGCTATATTTTTTTGTACAAAGTCTTCCAATTTAGAAATTTCATCTTGTTGTTTTTCATAACGCTTCATCTCTTGCTCGTATAGAGCTGATTTTGAGTCTAAATATTTACTGTAGTTACCAACAAATCGTCGGCTTTCCTTATTAGAAATTTCGTATACTTGTGTAACAAGTTTATCTAAGAAATAACGGTCATGGGAAACGATTAAAATCGCGCCAGGATAGCCTTGTAAATATTGTTCAAGCCATGTTAGTGTCTCAATATCCAAATGGTTTGTAGGTTCGTCTAAAATAAGTAAGTCTGGTCTAGTTAATAATAATTTCCCAAGAGCTAATCGAGTCTTTTGTCCACCACTTAATGTGGAAATTTTCGTCTGATGCGTTTCAACTGGGAAGCCAAGACCGCTTAAAATTGAGCGTATATCCGCTTCGTACTGATAGCCGCCTTGATCTTTATAATCTAATTGTAATTGGTCATAATCAGCTAATAATTTCTCATATATAGCCGCATTTGAAAAGTTTTCTTCTTTTCCCATCTCTTGCTCTAGCCTTCGAAGTTTTGTCTCCATCTGCTGCAAGTGTGTAAAGACGGTTAACATTTCATCCCAAATTGTTAAAGACGTTTCTAATCCGGTATTTTGAGCTAAATACCCCATTGAGACATCTTTCGGTTTTATAATTTCACCACCATCATGAGATAACTCRCCAGCTATTATTTTTAATAATGTAGATTTTCCRGYTCCATTTCGTCCGACTAATGCGATACGATCTTTTGTTTGTACTTCCAATTTTATGTTTGCAAGAATCGTTTCTGCACCGTATAATTTCGAAAGCCCATTCACTTGTAATAATATCAATGTTTTCACCTCAAATAATTTCTTAACTTTGCCATGTTTATATTTCTCAATCATACTAAAAATAGTGTATAGTTTAAAATAAAGAGAGAATACTTCTTCTCTTTATTATACAAGGAAATTCATGAGTACTAAACTTCTGTATTTGATTCRAGTATAAGAATAAAGATAGGAAGAGAGGAGAGGTTATATGGATCAGCAAAAAATTCCACAGGCCACTGCCAAACGATTGCCTCTATACTATCGATTTATCCAAAACTTATCTCTTTCTGGTAAGCAACGTGTTTCATCAGCCGAATTGAGTGAAGCGGTAAAGGTTGATTCCGCAACTATTCGAAGAGATTTTTCATATTTTGGAGCGTTAGGGAAAAAAGGATATGGATATAACGTAAATTATTTATTATCATTTTTCCGTGAAACACTCGATCAAGATGATATAACACGCGTGGCACTTATTGGAGTAGGTAATTTAGGGACCGCTTTCTTACATTATAATTTCACGAAAAACAATAATACAAAAATTGAAATGGCGTTTGATGTTAGTGAAGAGAAAGTTGGAACAGAAATCGGAGGCATTCCTGTATATCATTTGGATGAACTAGAAGAACGTTTATCAACTGATATACAAGTGGCAATATTAACGGTACCCGCTACAGTAGCGCAATCTGTGGCAGATAGATTGGCAGAAACGAACGTGCATGGTATTTTAAATTTCACACCAGCACGCCTAAATGTGTCAGAGAATATAAGAATTCATCACATTGATTTAGCTGTAGAGTTACAAACGCTTGTTTACTTTTTGAAGAATTATCCACAATAAAACGCAGAGGAGATGACCTCTGCGTTTTATTATTGTTTTTTCTTTGTGAATTTAACTAAGATAAGGCGAAGTGCCAAATTAAAATCAATTGTTGCCATAACTGCAAATAGTATTGTCCACATATTCCAGATTGTATCTGTTACGTTCGTAATGGCGAAGCAATGTATTCATTGCCACATGGGCTGCTATAGGAACGATAATGCGTTTCGTTTGTACATATAAAAAGGCGAATACGAGCCCCATAGAAGTGTATACCAATAAGTGAGTAAAATCAAAATGAATCGCCGCGAATACTAGTGAACTAATGATAGCAGCAACAAAGAAATTAAATCTCTTATAAAGTGTGCCAAATAAAATTTTTCTAAATACGATTTCCTCTAAGATAGGTCCGATTATAGATACAACAATGAGGAACCAAGGTGTCGTTCTTGCAATTTCCATCAGCTTCATTGTATTTTCCGAACCTTGTTTAATTCCTAGTAGACGCATTTCGATCATACCGGCAATTATTTGGGAAGAGAAAGCTAAGAGAATACCGATTATAATCCAACCAACTGTAGCTGGGATCGTAACACGCATTTTATCTAAATGCCTGTCACGAATATCTATTCTAAGTAACCAAAGTACGATACATAATGCAACAAAGAAGCTAATGATTGCCCAATGTCCCGTTATGATTTGACCTTTTTCCTCCATGGTAAATCCTCTATTATCATAGAGTCCTGTTTTTAGGAGTAGTGGTAAACCAACAATTCCAGATAACTGCATTAAAATGTATGTAACGATAATCCACCAATATTGTTTCTTCAAATGGTTTAACCATCCTTTCTAACTCTAGTGTATGAGATAAGGTAGGATAACATGTAAATATGCTACCTACGATATAAACTTTCATTTGAATTATATTTTTTTGTAAATAAGTATTTGAAAATAAAATAGGAGACAGGAAAAAGTTGTACGTTTAGCGAAAACAACTTAGGGTGTCTTTCATATTGTAACATACAAGAAGTGGGAACAACGATTCATATAGTAAAGGCAGTAGAAGAAGTAATGATATCTAGGAAAGTGCATAAAGTAATTTGCGAAAAAATTATGATTTTTTTACTTGCAAAAGAAATTGAGATTATTTATTATTAGAAGTGTGTTAGCACTCGTGTGACTTGAGTGCTAATAAATAAAATTTACATAACAAAATGAGGAGGTTATTGTTCATGCTAAAGCCATTAGGTGATCGCGTTGTAATTGAACTTGTTCAAGCAGAAGAAAAAACAGCAAGTGGTATTGTATTACCAGAAACTGCAAAAGAAAAACCACAAGAGGGTAAAGTTATTGCAGTAGGTACAGGCCGAGTGCTTGAAAATGGTGAGCGTGTTGCTTTAGAGGTAGCAGCAGGTGATCTTATCATCTTCTCAAAATATGCAGGTACTGAAGTGAAATACGAAGGTACAGACTACTTGATTTTACGTGAAAGTGACATTTTAGCAATTATCGGTTAATTATATACATTTTAAAAATCCAAGGGGGTCAATTATTATGGCAAAAGATATTAAATTTAGTGAAGAAGCACGTCGTTCGATGCTTCGCGGTGTCGACACTCTTGCAAACGCAGTAAAAGTAACGCTTGGACCAAAAGGTCGTAACGTTGTACTTGAGAAAAAATTCGGTTCACCACTTATTACAAATGACGGTGTAACAATCGCAAAAGAAATCGAATTAGAAGATGCATTCGAAAACATGGGTGCGAAATTAGTAGCAGAAGTTGCTAGTAAAACAAATGATGTAGCTGGTGACGGAACGACAACTGCAACTGTATTAGCGCAAGCTATGATTCGTGAAGGTCTTAAAAACGTAACAGCTGGTGCAAACCCAATGGGTCTTCGTAAAGGTATCGAAAAAGCTGTTACTGCTGCAATTGAAGAATTAAAAGCGATTTCTAAACCAATCGAAGGTAAATCTTCTATCGCACAAGTAGCTGCTATTTCTTCGGCTGACGAAGAAGTAGGTCAATTAATCGCTGAAGCAATGGAGCGCGTTGGTAACGACGGCGTTATTACTTTAGAAGAATCTAAAGGATTCACAACAGAATTAGACGTAGTAGAAGGTATGCAATTTGATCGTGGATATGCATCTCCTTACATGATTACTGATTCTGACAAAATGGAAGCAGTTCTTGATAACCCATACATTTTAATTACTGACAAAAAGATTTCTAACATCCAAGAAATCTTACCAGTATTAGAGCAAGTGGTACAACAAGGTAAACCACTTCTTATCATTGCTGAAGATGTAGAAGGCGAAGCGTTAGCTACATTAGTAGTGAACAAACTTCGTGGTACATTCAATGTAGTTGCTGTTAAAGCTCCTGGATTTGGTGACCGTCGTAAAGCAATGCTAGAAGATATCGCAATCTTAACTGGTGGCGAAGTAATCACTGAAGAATTAGGACGTGACTTAAAATCTGCTACAGTTGAATCTTTAGGACGTGCTGGTAAAATTGTTGTAACGAAAGAAAACACAACTGTAGTTGAAGGTATTGGAAATTCACAACAAATCGAAGCTCGCATCGGTCAAATCCGCGCGCAATTAGAAGAAACTACTTCTGAATTCGATCGTGAAAAATTACAAGAGCGTCTTGCTAAACTTGCGGGCGGTGTAGCGGTAATTAAAGTAGGTGCAGCAACTGAAACTGAGTTAAAAGAGCGCAAACTTCGCATTGAAGATGCACTTAACTCAACTCGTGCAGCAGTAGAAGAAGGTATCGTTGCAGGTGGTGGTACTTCACTTATGAACGTATACACAAAAGTAGCTTCTATCGTAGCTGAAGGCGACGAAGCAACAGGTATCAACATCGTACTTCGTGCACTAGAAGAGCCAGTTCGTCAAATCGCAATCAACGCTGGTCTAGAAGGATCTGTAGTTGTAGAGCGTCTAAAAGGCGAAAAAGTAGGCGTTGGTTTCAACGCAGCTACTGGCGAATGGGTTAACATGCTTGAGTCTGGTATCGTAGATCCAGCTAAAGTAACTCGTTCTGCACTTCAAAACGCAGCATCTGTTGCAGCTATGTTCTTAACAACTGAAGCTGTAGTTGCTGACAAGCCAGAACCAAATGCACCAGCAATGCCTGACATGGGCGGCATGGGCATGGGTGGTATGGGCGGAATGATGTAATTCCGTTCACCCGAAAAACATCCACTTCTATATAGAAGTGGATGTTTTTTTATGTTTTTGAGCGCAGGAAATTAATTTCTGTAGAATTTTGTCGCTTTCTCTCTTGACCATACCGATACTTCATTGTTAGAATCTAGGAAGATAATATAAAACATTCCTTCATATATCCTCGATGATATGGTTTGAGAGTCTCTACCGGGTTACCGTAAACAACCTGACTATGAAGGCAGTGYGTCTTATATTTATAAAGAGCGGAAGACTATCTTTCTTTATAAAGCCAGACCCCTGCCTTTTCTTTGTCATGAGACTAGAGGCGGAGGACTGGCTTTTTTTATTATATTAGTAATGCTTTTCGCCAAATTGGTGAAAATATTTATATACGAGAACTAACGTTGGGGTGATTATTTTGAAGAAGCAGCATGATACAATTATCGTTTTAGATTTTGGGAGTCAGTACAATCAGTTAATAGCACGTCGAATTCGTGAGTTCGGTGTATACAGTGAACTTCATCCACATACAATTACTGCAGAAGAAATTAAAGCAATGAATCCAAAAGGGATTATCTTCTCTGGTGGACCAAATAGTGTATACGGTGAAGGTGCATTACATTGTGATGAAAAAATCTTTGAACTAGGATTACCGATTTTCGGTATTTGTTACGGTATGCAGCTTATGACACAACACTTCGGTGGTAAAGTAGAACGTGCCAACCACCGTGAGTATGGAAAAGCTGTTCTTAAAGTAGAGAACGAATCAAAATTATATGCGAACCTTCCAGAAGAGCAAGTTGTATGGATGAGCCATGGTGATTTAGTAACTGGTTTACCTGAAGGATTCGTAGTAGATGCAACAAGTGAGTCTTGTCCAATTGCTGGTATGAGCAATGAAGACAAAAACTTATACGGTGTACAATTCCACCCAGAAGTACGTCACTCTGAGCACGGTAACGATTTAATTAAAAACTTCGTATTCGGCGTATGTGGTTGTTCTGAAGGATGGAACATGGAGAACTTTATCGAAGTAGAATTAGAGAAGATCCGTGAAACTGTTGGAGACAAAAAAGTAYTATGCGCACTTAGYGGCGGTGTAGACTCTTCTGTTGTAGCAGTATTAATTCATAAGGCGATTGGCGACCAATTAACATGTATTTTCGTGGACCACGGTTTACTTCGTAAAGATGAAGCAGAAGGTGTTATGAAAACATTTAGCGAAGGCTTCCATATGAACGTTATTAAAGTGGATGCACAAGAGCGCTTCATGAACAAGTTAAAGGGTGTAGAAGATCCAGAGCAAAAACGTAAAATCATCGGTAATGAATTCATTTACGTATTTGATGATGAAGCTTCTAAATTACAAGGAATGGACTTCCTAGCGCAAGGTACACTTTACACGGACATCGTTGAAAGTGGTACAGCAACTGCACAAACAATTAAATCTCACCATAACGTTGGTGGACTTCCAGAAGACATGCAGTTCAAATTAATTGAGCCTTTAAACACTTTATTTAAAGACGAAGTACGTGTATTAGGATCAGAACTAGGAATTCCTGATGAAATCGTATGGCGTCAACCGTTCCCAGGTCCAGGACTTGGTATTCGTGTATTAGGTGAAATTACAGAAGAGAAATTAGAAATTGTTCGTGAATCTGATGCAATTTTACGTGAAGAAATTATAAAAGCAGGATTAGACCGCGAAGTTTGGCAATACTTCACTGCGCTTCCTGGTATGCGTAGTGTAGGTGTTATGGGTGACGAGCGTACTTACGACTACACAGTAGGTATCCGTGCAGTAACATCTATCGACGGTATGACAGCTGACTGGGCACGTATCCCTTGGGACGTATTAGAGAAAATCTCTGTACGTATCGTAAACGAAGTAAAACACGTTAACCGTATCGTGTATGATATAACGAGTAAGCCACCAGCAACTATTGAGTGGGAATAGTATTGTAATAAAAAGGATCCATCTATCATTTATGTATAGATGGATCTTTTTGTTTTYACCCTTAATACGAACGAAAATATAAAARTTTATAAAAATGTTCGTTTTTAAATTGACAAAACCACCTYCTCGAGTTAATATGAGTATGTAATTCAAACGAAAAATGAATATTATGCCGTCGTATAATATCGGGGATATGGCCCGAAAGTTTCTACCTAGCTACCGTAAATGGCTTGACTACGAGGCGTTTTGATAAAGATGAGGGGAAACTTGTCTTTATTCATAGAACGCTTCCATGTATATGCAATGGAAGCCTTTTTTATTTTTATAGATAAAAGAGGGCTAGGGTGAAATACGGCGAGTAATCATATAACGGGGGAAACGTAAGATGAAACGCTATTTTCAGTTTGATGAACTCGGCACAAATTATAAAACAGAGTTCATAGCAGGTTTAACGACATTTCTATCTATGGCTTACGTACTATTTGTCAATCCTGCTACGCTGTCGCTTGGAAATGTTAAAGGATTACCGGCAGGTACAGGAATGGATCCAGGTGCAGTGTTCGTTGCTACAGCATTAGCAGCGGCGATTGGTTCGTTAATTATGGGGATATTTGCGAAGTATCCGATTGCTTTAGCGCCAGGTATGGGAATAAACGCGTTCTTTGCTTATACAGCGGTGTTAACGATGGGAATTCCGTGGCAAACGGCGATTGCTGGAACATTAATGTCAGGTATTATCTTTATTATTCTTACTGCTTCRGGTATTCGTGAAAAAATYATTAATGCAATTCCAGTAGAGTTAAAGTTTGCAGTAGCGGCGGGTATTGGATTATTTATTGCCTTCCTTGGATTCCAAAACGCTGGGATTATCGTAAAGAATGATGCTGTTCTTGTTGGATTGGGGGATTTAACGAAGGGCACAACGTTATTAGCAATTTTCGGAGTTGTTACTACAATCATTTTCATGATTAAAAAAATAAATGGTGCAGTTTTCTACGGTATGATCCTTACAGCGATCTTAGGAGTAGCAACGGGATTAATTGATACACCAAAAGCTGTAGTGGGAGCAATACCGAGTCTAGAACCAACGTTCGGGGTAGCGTTAACTCACTTTGGAGACATTTTCACTGTTGAAATGGCGATTGTTATTATAACGTTCTTCTTTATCGATTTCTTTGATACAGCAGGTACGCTTGTAGCGGTTGCGAATCAAGCGGGATTAATAAAGAACAATAAATTACCACGTGCAGGTAAAGCGTTATTTGCAGATGCGATTGCAACTGTAATTGGTGCGATTTTAGGTACATCAACAACAACGTCTTACATTGAATCGTCTGCGGGGGTAGCAGCAGGAGGACGTTCTGGATTTACAGCGGTTGTAACAGCAGGGTTCTTCTTACTGGCACTATTTTTCTCACCACTATTAAGTGTTGTGACACCAGCTGTAACAGCGCCAGCATTAATTATTGTAGGAATCTTGATGGTTTCATCTTTAGGAGAAATTGATTGGAAGAAATTCGAGATTGCAGTGCCAGCGTTCTTTACTATCATTTCAATGCCACTTACGTATAGTATCGCAACAGGAATTGCAATCGGGTTTATCTTCTATCCAATTACAATGGTTGTGAGTGGTCGTCGTAAAGAGATTCATCCAATTATGTATGTTATGGGAGTTTTATTCGTACTATATTTCATCTACGTTCGTAAATAAAAGGGGTTTTTTGAAAGGTCTAGACTTGAGGGGAGTCTAGACCTTTTTTGCGTCTTCAGAAAATCTTAAGGATTTCCGAGCGTTTTTCTTCAGAAGTTTTCTTATAATAGAAGTTAGGGATTAAAAAAGTGATGGGGGAGAGAGTATGGCCGGGGAAACAATACTTGTCGTAGATGATGAAAAAGAAATTAGGAACCTTATTACAATTTATTTAAAGAACGAAGGATATAAAGTACTGCAAGCAGGGGACGGAGAAGAAGGGTTACGTATATTAGAAGAAAATGAAGTGCACTTAGTCGTATTAGATATTATGATGCCGAAAGTAGATGGTATTCATATGTGTATGAAAGTAAGGGAAGCGAAGGAAATGCCGATTATTATGCTTTCGGCAAAAACGCAAGATATGGATAAAATTTTAGGATTAACAACAGGTGCAGATGATTATGTAGCAAAACCGTTTAATCCGTTAGAGTTAATCGCAAGAATTAAATCGCAGCTACGTCGTTATATGAAAATGAATGGCTTTGCTATTCAAAATGAGGACGAGTTAGAAATTGGAGAGATGAAAATAAACATCTCCACTCATACAGTCATTGTGGATGGAGAAGAAGTGAAACTGACCCCGAGGGAATTTTCAATTTTAGAATTACTAGTCCGTAATCCGGGGATGGTCTTTAGTGCGGAACAAATTTATGAAAAGGTTTGGAACGAAAGATCTTTCCAGTCGGATAACACGGTAATGGTTCATATTCGGAAAGTGCGTGAAAAGATTGAGGAGAATCCAAGGAAGCCAATATATATAAAAACAGTATGGGGAGTGGGGTATAAGATTGAAAAAGATATTTAATCCATTTACTTATGTTAGGAAAATTCGAGAATTAATTGGAAAGATAGTGAAGAGTGTGAAACGGAGTATACGAATTCAACTTATTACTGCGTTTACTGCTTGTGCGTTGTTAGGGATTTTGTCAGCGAAGGCAGCAGCACCGTTTTTTGAGAATGCGAATCGAGAGGCGACGATCGATTATCGGGTTGGTATGGAACAAATTAATCAACAAGCTCAAAGCGTGGCAAATAGTTCAGTTCACGAAAATAAATTAGAAGCTATATCCGATATGATCGAAATGGAGAACCAAAATTTAGAACGAGGATCTAGAGCTTTAAAAGTACTGGTTACTGACGAGAGCGGCAAAGTTGTATATAAGACGAAGCAGGCGCAAGAAGAACAAATTGATTTGCACAATACAATTCGTAATGCAGCATCATTTGCAATCAACTATTCAAATGGCCAAGATGCATTTGAAAATACAAGAAAAGAATTTATAGCTTTTGCACCTATTACAATAGAAGATAAGAATTTGTACATGTTTGTTAGTGGGATTCCGGGAGGTGAAGTGAGATATGATACGCAAGAAGGGCCGTTTCCATTTTTCATAGGTGTACTTGTATTCATTTTCTCTTTCTTCTATATAACAAAGAGAAAGATGAAGCAAATTGAAGCGATGGCACAAGGTGTAAAGGAAATAGAAAAAGGCAACTTAGCGTATCGTATTGAGAAGAAAGGTGAGGACGAGATTGCGTCTTTAACTGAGAATATTAATAATATGGCAGAAGAGCTTATGAATAATATAGAAAAGGAACGTAAATTAGAGAAGCAAAAGARYGAGCTTATTACGAATGTATCTCACGATTTGCGTACACCAYTGACTTCTATTATGGGTTACTTGCGATTACTTCGAGATTCTAAATATGAAARTAAAGAACAACATGATGAGTATACGAGAATTGCTTTTGCRAAGTCGGAGCAGTTAAAGAATTTAATAGAAGATTTATTTGAGTATACGAAGTTAACGAATGAACAAGTTGTATTAGAAAAACAGGAAGTGTGTGTAAATGAGTTACTTGATCAATTAATAGAAGAGTTAGTACCACAAGCGGAAGAGCATGGCCTTATGTTTGTTAAGAAGTTTCCTGAGGAACGTGCATATGCGATGATTGATTCGGAAAAGATGGTTCGTGTATTCGACAACTTACTAATGAATGCAATTAAGTATAGTAAAGATGACGGAGAGATAAAAGTTTCTCTTCAAAGGCAGCGCAGGAATATACAAATTGTTATTGCGAATCATAGTGAAGAGTTTACGAGAGAAGAGTTAGGGAACTTGTTTGAACGGTTTTATAAGAAAGATCAATCTAGAAGTAGAGTAACAGAAGGTTCGGGGCTCGGATTAGCTATTGCGAAAAGTATTGTTGAGTTGCAAGGTGGTAGTATTCGAGCTGAGTATGAGGACGGGATCGTTCAGTTCATCGTTTCATTACCAATTATAGAAAAATAATAAATGAATAGAATGTTATAGGATAAAAAGGCTTATTTTAAAAGGAATAAGCCTTTTTATATTTTTTTAGAAAAACATATTGACGATTAGAGTTTAGAGGTGTAATATAAAACAAGTCGCCGATAACAACAACGCAGAAAGCGACAAAAGAAATAAAAAAACTTGGTTGACATTGAAATATGAAAATGTTAACATAAGGGAGTCGCAAATGAGCGGCAAACAAGTTCTTTGAAAACTGAACGAAACAAACAACGTGAACGTCAATTTTTATTTTT
>NZ_JBFTMA010000110.1:0-9401 GCF_056396725.1 Bacillus sp. 05T31 | reverse complement strand
CTGCAGCACATGCAATTCGAACGAAAGAAATTAATGCGATTATCGTAGGGGCAGATCGAATCGTTGAAAACGGTGATACTGCCAATAAAATAGGAACATTAAATTTAGCTATATTAGCAAAGTATTTCGGTATCCCATTTTACGTTGCAGCACAGTTATCTACATTTGATACTACGAAACAAACAGGTGCTGAAATTGTCATTGAAGAAAGAGATGAAACAGAAGTTACGAAAATTTTTGGGAAACAAGTGGCGCCACTTGGAACGTCTGTATTTAACCCTGCATTTGATGTAACACCGCATGAATTAATTACGGGGATTATTACTGAGAAAGGTATTTTACGTGGAGATTATAAGCAAGAAATTACATCATTATTTGAAAAAATAAGCTAACTGCTCAGTCGCTATATAAAAAAACGGTAGAAAAGCATGTTTTTAAATGGTCGAGAGGGACTGGCTATGTATAGGAGCGGTAAGTGCCTGTTCCTACCACGCACAACGTTTTAAAACAAAGAAAGGTAGCAAGGTGTAGGACCATTTGTATCTTCATGGTAGCAATCTATATGCTGAAAAATGAAATGTATGGCTGAGTAGTTAAAAAACAAGCTAATAAAAAATAGCTTGTTTTTTATGCCTTAAGTCTTCSTTTCCTCTTATTTATGTAATGAAGGGAGGAGAGAAAGATGGAAGAGTGGATCGGGATGATAGGTAATGTGGGCTTTCCAATTGTTGTAACGCTATATTTACTCCATCGGATTGAAAGTAAATTAGACGGAGTGATTGTTGCAATTGAGAAACTCCCTAAACAATTACTAAAGTAGAAAGATCCTCGCGATAGAAAGTAAAATAAAGTTTGCTCGCGAAGAGCAAACTTTATTTTTTATCCCGCATTAACTGCCCGTAAAAGCCCGATTGGTGAAGGCTAATAATTAGTGGGGATGAACAAAACCCCTACTGATTAAAGTTTCACTTTATTGAGCAGTATAACCACCATCGATAACGACGGCTTGACCAGTTATACCTTTTGCTTTTTCACTCGCTAAAAACATAGCATAATCAGCAATTTCTTGTACTTGTAGCAAACGTTTCTGTGGTACAAGAGGATAAATGACATCTTCTAAAACATTTTCAAGTGGTACATTTCGCGTAGTTGCTAAGTCTTGTAGTTGATTTCGTACAAGAGGGGTATCAACATATCCGGGACAAAGAGCATTTACAGTAATTCCATGAGTTGCTCCCTCTAAAGCAGCAACTTTTGTTAATCCAATTACACCGTGTTTCGCACTATTATAGGCAGCTTTTCCAGCGAATCCAACAAGTCCGTTAATCGAAGCAACATTAATAATACGACCATATTTTTGCTTTTTCATAATCGGAAAGGCATGTTTGATGGCGATAAATGGAGCGATTTGCATAATTTTAATAAGAAGCTCAAATTTATCAGTTGGAAAATCTTCAATCGGTGAAACATGTTGCATTCCTGCGTTGTTAATTAATACATCTAATGAACCGAAATGACGAACTGTTTGAGAAAGTGCTGCTGTAATTTCTTCTTCAGATGTAACGTCACATTTTAAACCAATGGCTTGATAGCCTTCTTTTTGCAATTGTTCAGCAGCTTCTTTTGCACGATCTTCAAGGCGATCACTAATGACAACTTTAGCACCTTCTTTTGCGAAAGCACTTCCCATTTCATAACCAATACCGCTTGCAGCACCTGTTAAAAAGACAACTCGATTTGTAACCATGATGAAAAACACTCCTTCATAATAAAAGTTCTCTTATTGCTCTATTTAGAGAGGTGATAATAAAATTCCTGCAAACATTTGGAAAAATATTGCTAGCTATCTTGTTTTGCAAAGTAGCGTTTGCTATACTATTTTGTAAAGCAAGATACTTACGCTTATCTATCTTGTAAAACAAGATAGTGGGAGGATTTGAAATATGTCGATAAGTCAAATGTTGAAAGGGATTTTAGAAGGATGCTTACTTGCTATTATTTCTGAAGGTGAAATATACGGTTATGAAATGAGTGAAAGATTAGCGAAGTATGGTTTCACAATGGCGAGTGAGGGAAGTATTTATCCGTTATTAATACGAATGCAAAAGGAAGGATTAATAACAAGTGTAATGAAGGAATCTCCATCTGGTCCAAAGCGAAAATATTATACATTAACAGAAAAAGGCGAGGAAGCACTGGATGAATTTATGGATCGCTGGGAAGCGATGCAAAGTAGTGTAGARCGTCTACTTGAAGGGAAGGGRAGAAAAAAATAATGTTATCAARTGAAGCRCGAAAKTTTYTATTAGATATGAGATTATTTTTARCKGCAAAGRGTGTGAAAGAAAGCGATATTGAAAATTTTATAGAAGATGCTGAACTCCATTTAATTGAGGGTGAGAGTGATGGGAAAAGTGTAGAAGATATTTTCGGAAGCTCACCGAAAGAATATGCAAATGAACTTGTAAAAGTGATGGAAAGAGATAGACAGGAAACGTGGAAGCAAATTGGTTTTACAGTAATGAATATCGTAGCATTTTGGATTATTGCTTCTATTGTAATAGTGAATAATGGAATTTTACAGATTTCACTTATTCAGTGCATTGGCTATAGTTTTACATTGATCATAGCTGTAATGGGGCCTAATTTTCTACTTCGTAAAATGACATTTGTAACAAGTTTTACAAAAACGTGGTTTTCTATGTGGATTTTAGTTATGATAGCGCCAATGTTTTTAATGGGGGCTGTTACGATATTAGATTTGATCTATCCTACCAAAATGTTTACATTCACCCAAACGCAAAGTTATATATTAGCTGGAGGTATTTTTATTATCACAGTAGCGATAAATATGTATTTTAAAGGATGGTTTAAAAACTTATATTTAATTATTCCTCTTTCTATTATGTTAGTGTTTAAAACATTCACATCGGAAGATCTCGTGCCAATGTTATTTCAAATTATATGTTTATACGGAAGTTTGTTTATTTTAATCTTCCTTGAAATTATGATGAAGGCGAATAGAAGAGAAACGGTTAAATAAGGGAGGGGGGAATAGGATGCTTTCTCAAGAGTCACGAGATTTTCTGGCAAATACAAGTACTTATTTAASAGYAAAAGGRATAAGTGARAARGATATTRAATYCTTTTTAGAAGATGCAGAATTGCATTTAACTGAAGGTGAAAAAAGGGGCAAGAGTGTAGAGGATATATTTGGTGATTCACCAAAGGAATATGCAAATCAACTTGTAAAAGAAATGCAAGTTGATTATAAACGGAATTTAGGATGGCTAGCTACAGCTATTATGAGCATATTATGCTATTGGACTGTTCCAGATCTTTTATTTCGAAATTTAAATGAGCCTTATACCATTTCTTTAATAGGGTTGATTGGATATCCGATTATCTTAGTGTTAATGATTGTGGGAGGAATTTTATTTTTAAGAGGTGCTAGTTTTCAAAGGAGTATGTTGAAAAAGGGTTTACTGCTATTTGGAGCAGTAATACTTACTTATTTACCAGTATTAATAATGTTTTTAAAAGATTGGTATAGTTTTCCTTCCTATGAAGTCCCTCAATTAGGAAGATATTTAATTGGAGGGGTTATGCTAGTGATAACAACGATTGTGAATGTTCGGTCTCTTGGTTGGAGTGGTTTGTTTGTGTTAGGAATTCCAATTTTTATGATAGTGATGGTTGAACAACTAGTAAGAGTATTTTTCTAATGAGAAGCTCTAGAAATAAAAGAAGAGGATGAGCATATATGTAAATCATACTTATATGTATATTAACTATTATGTTTCTAGGATTAATGACTTTAGGAATTTATACTGCCTTCACCAAAAGAGCATAATGAATATTTTAAACATCACGATATATTTTATTCTTCAGTTTAATAGGAAAGTGGCTGCTCTGGATATACAAAAAATTATTTCCAAAGAAATACTATATTTTGATTTTTAGAAGGATTATGCTTAGGTGTATAGTGTATCCTTTGCAGCCGAAATCTGGTTTGTTGATTTGAATATATTGTTTTAAACAGTAACAATATCGTTACTGTTTTTTTCTTTGTAATAAAGGACTTTGTAAAGAGAGTGCTTTTTGTTCATTTGTTAATAATGAATTGATGTGAACGTTATTAGGGCTAGGGACTATAGGGTACATAAGGTTCGATGGTGAATGGTGATGTTCAGAACCGGTTGGAGAGTGGGGATCTGCGTGCGTAAGTTTTCCATGAATTCGTCTTGTAAATAAAATATGACCAATTTCGTGAGCGAGGGTGTATATATTTTTCATTGGAGCAGCTGAGTTTGTTAAAACGATGTAACCAGTAAGTTGTTGTTGTTTCGCTAGAGAGTAAGCGCAAGCGATTACTGCGGTTTCTTTGAAATAATCACTACCAATATAACAAATATAAAGGTCGCATTCAGGAGCTTCGTTAACACAAGTTTGAAAAAAAGATGATAATTTTTCCTGACTTTGAATGGAGTTTTTATAACTAATTTCCCGATTAGAAAAACGGAAAAGCTCGTTTAGTACAATTACTTCTTTAATTTTAAATGTAATGGGATGCCAAATTGATTCTGCAACTGCTAAATCTTTTGCAATACGGTCGTCAGAAATATCGGCGCCTGGAGTAATGCAAACACATATATTAACGTATGAATTCATAAGGAACACCTCAAATGAAAAAATTCTTTCTATAATATATGTGGGGGAAAGGTCCTATGTATGGATAAACGCCTTGTTTATTACACGAATATATAGACTATAAGTCGAAAAAAATTCATAGTTCTATAACGTAGTATGGTCATCTTTTTGATATAGTAAAGAAAAGGGGGAGAATATATGTATACATTAAAAATCGTTTCAGACAGAGAAGCTCTGTATCAATTTGCGAGCTATGTAAGAGTTGTGCAAGGGGTTGAAGATGTATATGTAGAGGTGGGAGAACCTTTATATGAACATCCATTAATGAAGTTTTATGTACATATTACAATTGAAGAAACATATGATCAGCATAAAGCATTGCAAGAAATAGCTAGATTAGTAGAATTAGGACGTTTTACATATGTCCATTATCATAATGAGGAAATTGAAGAAGCTTTTGAAGTTGTAAAATACGAAAGCTTTAAGAAATAAAGTGAAACTTTAATCAGTGGGGGTTTTGTTCATCGCCCACTGATTATCAGCCCTCACCAATCGGGCTTTTATGGGCAGCCCGATCCCCACCTAACTTCTTTACTTTCGCTGAATTTTGAGGTAGGGGTCTTACCGCCCGCAAATAGCAGGATAACGGTAAAAAAAGGAAGTGGAAGCTTCCTTTTTTATTGAAAATTACAGCAACAAAAGAAAKAGAATTTTGTTATGATAAGGAAGGGTGAGGAAAGGGGAGTTTACATATTGGGGTATATTGAAGAGTTACGCAAAGTAGTTGGTACGAGACCACTTATTTTAGTAGGATCAGCAATTATTATATTAAATGATAATCAAGAAGTATTGCTTCAATATCGTTCAGATACATATGATTGGGGCGTACCTGGTGGGGCAATGGAACTGGGAGAAACGACAGAAGAAACTGCTCGTAGAGAATTATTCGAGGAGACGGGACTAAACGCGAAAATTATGCAATTTCTTGGCGTTCTTTCAGGAAAGGAAGTTTATTTCCGTTATCCAAATGGAGATGAAATTTTTAATGTGATTCATCTGTATCAGGCACATCATGTAAGCGGAGAATTAAAGCTCGATCATGAAGGGTTAGAACTTCAATATTTTCCAGTAGATAAGTTACCAAAATTGAATGAAACGACAGAGAAGATATTACAAAAATTCTTATACGCATTGACAGAATAGAAGGTTAATTCCTTCTATTTTTATTATATTAAATATTTTGATTTTTTGGTATGTTTATAGTATGATAATTTTAGACATACAACTTATGGAATTTCACCTAAAAACTTACTAGGGTACATAAGAGAGGGGCAAGTACAAAATGCATAATGTTGTCATTACAGCTGCAGTTCGTTCACCAATTGGAACTTTCGGAGGAGCACTAAAAAATATAACACCAGTAGAATTAGCTGTTCCTGTACTTCAGGAAGCTRTAAAAAGAGGCGGAGTAGAGCCACATGAAGTTGATGAAGTAATTTTAGGTCATTGTATTCAAAGAACTGATGAAGCAAATACGGCAAGAACAGCTGCATTAGCGGCAGGATTTCCTGACACAGTTACTGGTTATACAATTCAACGTCAATGTTCTTCAGGTATGCAAGCAATTATGTCTGCTGCAATGCAAATCCAATTAGGTGTAAGTGATATTGTTGTTGCAGGTGGAGTAGAAGCAATGAGCTCGAGCCCTTATGCATTGAAACAACACCGCTGGGGACAACGTCTACAGCACGGAGAAATTCGTGATACGGTGTGGGAAGTTTTAGAAGATCCGATTCACCATATTATGATGGGTGAAACAGCGGAAAATTTAGTTGAACAATATGAAATTACAAGAGAGGAACAAGATGAAGTTGCGCTTCGTAGTCATACATTAGCGCTGCAAGCGATGGAGTCTGGATACTTTGACGATCAAATTGTTCCTATTACAATAAAAGAACGTAGAAAAGAAGTTGTATTTGCGAAGGATGAACATCCACGTGCAGATATTACAGCTGAAAAATTAGCAGGATTAAAACCAGCTTTCCGTAAAGACGGATCAGTAACTGCAGGGAATTCATCTGGTCTTAATGACGGAAGTGCAGTTCTAGTATTAATGAGCGAAGAAAAAGCAAAAGAAAAAGGCTTACAACCGTTAGCTCGAATTGTTGGATACTCAGTAGCGGGTGTAGATCCGAAAATTATGGGTATTGGACCAGCACCAGCAATTCGTAAAGGATTAGAAAAAGTAGATTGGTCATTAGAAGATGCAGATTTACTTGAAATTAATGAAGCTTTCGCTGCACAATATTTAGCTGTAGAGAAAGAGTTAGGGTTAGACCGTGAGAAAGTGAATGTAAACGGTAGTGGTGTAGGACTTGGACATCCAATTGGTTGTACAGGAGCTCGTATTACGGTAAGTTTAATTCACGAATTAAAAAGACGTGGATTAGAGAAAGGTATTGCCTCTCTATGCGTTGGAGGCGGTATTGGAGTAGCTTTATTTATAGAAGCATTATAAAAAAGAGGCAGCGATTGCTGCCTCTTTTTTTATGACTCAAATAAGTGATGAAATAATCGATCGCGATTTTCAAAGAAAAGTTTCGTCGTTTGGTAATGCTCCGTTTCTTCTAATGTCGATTCGTGAATTCCTTCTTGAGTTAAAGAGTATATAGTAGATTCAGGATAAGCCATTAAAATGGGAGAATGCGTTGCGATAACAAATTGTGAACCTTGTTCAGCTAGTTCGTGCATGCGAATGAGCATTGAAAGTTGTCTCATTGGGGATAAAGCTGCCTCAGGCTCATCTAAAATGTATAAACCTTGTCCTGAAAAACGATTCATAAATAATGAGAAGAAGGATTCGCCGTGTGATTGTTCGTGAAGTGAAACGCCGCCATAAGATTTTATAGCATCTATTTCATCGATATAAGAAGCAACGTTATAAAATGATTCAGCGCGAAGAAAGAAACCGTCKTTTGGTGTATTGAAACTTTTTGAAATTCGAAKRTATTCATGTAAAGAYGAATGKGAATCGTWYGTGYTRAAACGGAARTTCTTCGTTCCACCTTCTGCATTAAAACCTAAAGCAAYTGCAATYGCTTCSAGTAATGTTGATTTACCYGTCCCRTTYTCTCCAATRATGAATGTTACATTTGGGTGGAAAGCTAGTGATTGCAAAGTTCGAATAGCGGGTAGACAGTAWGGATATGCGGAAAAGCTAGGGATATTTTCTTTTTKTAATGWGACRYTTTTTAAAAAGGGTRCKTCAATCAATATATAAACCTCAATTCATAACGGATTTTGWTTCTAAAAAAGCGGCAAATACTAATGTAATACAACTTGCTAATAGTACTGTATATTGAAGTGCGCCAAAACCGAGACCTTCCCAGCCGAAAGTCATTCTCTTCCATATGAAAATGAAAAGAACGCTCATAAAACCAAAGAGGGCAGGCATATATTTTATAATTTTCAAGTGCTTCCATAGAAAGAAGCCAATGTATGTACTTAAAAACAAGGTAGACAGAACAAGAAAAAATACAAGTGTTAACGACACGTGATCCCCCTTATTTTCTGAATATTTTATGTGAATTATAACATTTAAACTATCATATTCCAATGTGAAAATAAATATTGCATAGAGATTATTCATGTCGTTATGATAGTATGTATTCTATTGGAAATATGAAGAGGAGTATTAATATGCCGTTTACATTCGCACATCCAGCAGCTGTTCTCCCTTTTGCTAAGAAACATTCTAGTTATATTTCGGTGACGGCTCTTATATTGGGTAGTATGGCACCTGATTTTGAATATTTTTTATATTTTAGGCCATACGGTATTATTGGCCATACATGGGTTGGTTTCTTCTATTTGAATTTACCACTCGTTTTTTTATTAGCATATGCATATCATCGTATTTTAAAAGGACCGTTTATAACATATTTACCTAAGCCTTTTGCTAGTTACTATAAATATGTAGTAGATGCGAAGTGGGGGCTATATACTTGGAAGGACTTTTTTGTATTTTGCTCTTCAGCTTTATTCGGTATGGTGACGCATGTCGTTTGGGATGCTTTTACTCATAAGACAGGCTATTTTGTTATGAAAATACAGCTGTTACAGCAAGAAGTATATAGTATTCCAATTTATAAATTTTTACAGCATGGGAGTACGTGTTTTGGTCTACTATTACTAATATATGTACTATGGAAATATAGGAGGGAAACTGATCAAGATACTAGTTTAACTGCGGAAAAAAAGAAATATTGGGCTTCATCTATCGTTGTGGCGGCCATTATATTTATCGTTCACGCGTTATTAGACCCCTATTTTCATATTTTCCAAATAGGAGGTATAATAGTATCTGGACTGACAAGTTCGTTTTGTGGACTTCTTATTGTTTCTATAGTTTACAAATCAAGGGACTAATTTATATTAATGAATGATAGTGTTAGGAGAAATTAAATGATGAAAGCATGGAAAAGTATTTTTGTTTTATGCAGTTTTCTTCTTATGTTAAGTGGTTGCTTCCAGCAAGAAGAAAAGAAGGCAGAACCTAAAAAGAAAGAATCTATTCCAGAAACAAAAGAGTATGGTGGGCGTGAGCTTAAAAAAGTAGGACAAAAAGTGAAAGAAAAAGGGTGGGGGACATTTGAATTAGAACAGATTCATTCTGTGAATCAGACATTTGAAGTAGCCCCAATGAAAATTCACGTACAAGACGTTAAAGTTATCTCATTATCACAAATGAG
>NZ_JBFTMA010000109.1:0-9404 GCF_056396725.1 Bacillus sp. 05T31 | reverse complement strand
CCCAGATATGACAATTCCTTTAGCAAGAGTAATTGGAACACAGAGAGGGGATATTCCTCTTAAAGTAACTTATAGCGGGAATGTATTTCGGGCGAATGAGTCCCTTACTGGGAAATATAATGAAATAGTGCAAAGTGGTATTGAAATTATCGGGATTGAAAATGTAAGGGCTGAAATTGAATGTGTGATAAGCGTAATTCAAGCACTTCAAAAATTAAAGGTGCAATCTTTCACAATTGAGATTGGGCAAGTGCAGTTATATAAATGTATCGTAAAAAAGCTCCCCATTAATGATGAAGAAGAGAAGTTACTTAGAACGTATATTGAAAGTAAAAATTATGCCGCACTCTCACATTTTATAGAAGAAAAGAAATTAAATCGGTGTGATGAAACAGTAAGGTTACTTGAGAAACTACCAAGGTTATTCGGGAGTTTAGATGTTGTTGAGAAAGCAGAAAAACTCGCCTCAAGTAATGAAATGAAAATGGCCATTGCGAGAGTGAAAGAAATATATGAAACAATTGAACAGTTAGGATATGGCCCTTACATATCAATTGATTTAGGTATGGTTCAACATTTGGATTATTATACGGGTGTTATTTTCAAAGGGTATATATATGAAATTGGAGAAGAGATTGTTAGTGGCGGAAGATATGATGAGTTAATTGGAAATTTTGGAGAGATGATGCCAGCGGTTGGGCTCGCGGTGCAAGTAAATCAAATAGTTAAGGCACTTCAAGAGCAGCAAGAACCATATAAACGAAAGAGAATAGATATTATGATTCATTATGAGTTAAATAGATTAGCAGAAGCGGAAAGGTTACGAAATTTACTGCAAAAGGACGGAAAGAATGCCCAGTTATCTTTATTCTCTAATTTAAACGATACTTTTCAATTTGCAAACAAGAATAAAATAATGACAGTCGTTGAGGCGAAGAGTGAGTCACTAGTGGAATATGTATGGAGAGAGAAATGGATCATMCAGAAAGAAGGGGAGGYTTCATGCGTAACATTCAAATTGCGTTAACGAAAGGAAGATTAGAAAAGCATGTTATTCCACTGTTTGAAAAAATTGGAATTGATTGTTCGGAGCTCAAAGATAAAGGAAGAAAACTTGTGTTTAAAAGTAAAAACACAAACATTTCATTTATTTTAGTGAAAGCGGTAGATGTTGCTACTTATGTAGAACATGGCGTAGCTGATATTGGAGTCGTTGGAAAAGATATATTAATGGAATTTGAGAAAGATATATATGAGATGGTCGATTTAGGAGTGGGCGTGTGTAAATTTTGTGTCGCTTCTATTCCTACGTATAATCCGAAGGGTTATCGAAAAAAACGAATTGCTACGAAATATCCGCACATTACTTCTACATATTTTCATGATAAAGGGGAGGATGTAGAAATTATTAAAATAGAAGGATCTGTAGAGATTGCTCCACTTCTAGGTTTGGCAGATGCAATTGTTGATATTGTTGAAACAGGAAAAACATTACAAGAAAACGGGTTAATTGTATTTGAGGAAATGTGCTCTATATCAGCTCGAATGATTGTGAATAAGGCTGCATTGAAAACTAAAAAAGACGAAATATTCTGCGTTATAAATATGATGGAACAAGAAATTTTGTCAGGGAAATAGGGGGACTTTAAATGGAGATAGTTTTTGAAGATTTCCAAGAGGCTTTATCGAAAATAAAATCGCTACGAGAAAGCGCTAATATAATAGAAGAAACTGTTCAAAGAAGTGTAAGTGAAATTGTTCAAAACGTAAGGGAGAGTAAAGATGAGGCTTTATCGTTCTATACAAAAAAGTTTGATGGTGTAGAGACAAAAGATTTTCGTGTAAGTGAGGAAGAAATAAAACAAGCAAGTAAGTTTGTAGAACAAGCTTTTTTAGAAGCGTTAAAAGAGGCGAAGAAAAATATTATCTCGTATCACGAAAAGCAAAAAAGACAATCTATGTTTGATTGCGTGAGTGAAGGGGTAATTAGAGGGCAGCTTATTCGTCCGTTAGAAAATGTAGGTGTATATGTGCCGGGCGGGACTGCTTCGTATCCTTCATCAGTATTAATGAATGTATTGCCAGCAAAACTCGCAGGAGTGAAAAAAATTGTAATGGTAACACCGCCGAAGCAAGGAGGAATTGATCCGCATATTTTAGCTGCTGCAAGTCTTGCAGGTGTAGATGAAATATATATGGCCGGTGGTGCTCAAGTAATTGCTGCTCTAGCATATGGAACGGAATCGATTCCTAAAGTAGATAAAATAGTTGGACCAGGGAATTTATATGTCGCGCTAGCGAAGCGAGAAGTATATGGGATAGTCAATATCGATATGATTGCTGGACCATCAGAAATTGTAGTTATCGCAGATGAAACAGGAAATGCCGAATATATTGCTGCTGATTTATTATCACAGGCAGAACATGACGAGAGGGCAACAGCTATTTGTATTACAACAAATATAAAGCTTGCTAAAGAAGTAGAAAGAGAAATAGAAAGGCAGCTAGAGACGTTGCCTAGAAGTGAAATCGCTCGTGAATCCATAAAAAGAAATGGAGCAATTTTTATTGTTCCTTCTTTAGAAGAGGCGTTTCATTTATCAAATGAAATCGCTCCAGAACATTTAGAGTTACACATAAAAGAGCCAATGAATGCTCTAGCTTATGTAAAGCATGCTGGATCAATTTTTCTTGGCCCATATGCACCTGAACCGCTCGGAGATTATTTGGCGGGGCCGAATCACGTATTACCGACAAGTGGAACGGCAAGATTTTTTTCTCCGTTATCCGTCGATGATTTCGTRAAAAAATCAAGCTTCRTTTCTTATACGGAAGAAGCGTTAAGAAGTGTACAGCATCATATTGTAGAACTTGCAAATAAAGAAGGTTTACATGCACACGCAAGAGCAATCCAAATTAGGTTTAAGGAGGAAGAATAATGCGCGAGTCTAGTCAAGTACGTGAGACGACGGAAACAAAAATTAAATTAAGTTTGCAACTTGATGAAAGTACGAATGTTTCTGTGCAAACAGGAGTTGGATTTTTTGATCATATRCTAACTTTATTTGCTAGRCAYGGAAGATTYGGTYTGCAARTTGAAGCTGAAGGTGATGTATTCGTTGATGCKCATCATACGGTTGAAGATGTTGGAATTGTACTCGGAACTTGCTTGAAAGAAGCATTGCAAAATAAAGATGGGATTAACCGTTACGGCTCAGCGTATGTACCGATGGATGAATCTTTAGGATTTGTTGCGATTGATATAAGCGGGCGCTCATATATTGTATTTCAAGGTGAATTAACAAATCCGAAGCTAGGGGATTTTGACACAGAATTAACGGAAGAATTTTTTAGAGCAGTTGCTCATGCTGCAAATATTACGTTACATGCTCGCATTTTATACGGAAGCAATACACATCACAAAATTGAAGCTTTATTTAAAGCGTTCGGTCGAGCGCTTAGAGAGGCAGTCGATAAAAATGCCAATATTAATGGTGTAAATTCAACGAAAGGGATGTTGTAATTGATTGCAATTATAGATTATGGAATGGGAAATATTCGTAGTGTGGAACAAGCATTAAAATATATTGGAACAGAGTACATCATAACGGATGATAAAAAAGAAATATTGAGAAGTGATGGAGTTATTTTACCAGGAGTAGGCACATTTCCGAAAGCGATGGGCGTTTTAGAAGAAAAAGATTTAGTATGTGTGCTAAAAGAAGTTGGGAGCTTAGGAAAACCGCTTCTGGGTATTTGCTTAGGAATGCAACTTTTATTTGAAAAAAGTGAGGAACTACAAAATTGTAACGGATTAAGTTTATTGCCAGGTGTTATTCGAAAGTTAAAAGTTCCTTATAAAATTCCACATATGGGGTGGAATGAATTAAAAAAAGAAGGAGAAATATCGCTTTGGAATGGAGTAGAGGACGGTTCTTTCGTATATTATGTCCACTCTTATTATGCAGATTGTCCGAATGAAATTGTGTATGGGGCAAGTGAATATGGAGTGAAAGTACCTGGTTTTGTAGCAAAAGGAAATATATTTGGCGCACAGTTTCATCCTGAAAAAAGTGGGGAAATTGGGATGCGAATGTTAAAAAATTTCAAAGGGGTGGTAGAAGCATGGAAATCTTCCCAGCTATCGATGTAAAAGAAGGACGATGCGTCAGGCTTTATCAAGGAGAGTTTAGTAAAGAAACGGTGATGAATGAAGATCCAGTCGCACAAGCAATCATATTTGAAAAACTTGGAGCGAAAATACTACACGTTGTTGATTTAGATGGAGCRATTGTTGGGGAGTCAGTAAATTTACCTGTCATTGAAAAAATATGCAAGGCGGTACGTATTCCGGTGCAAATTGGAGGAGGAGTTCGGTCACCCGCGGCAGTGGAGAAGTTGTTGTCAGTAGGTGTAGAAAAAGTGATATTAGGAACGGCTGCCCTTTACGATAAATCATTTTTAGAAGAAGCGGTTCGTCTATATAAGGAGAAAATCATAGTTGGAATTGATGCGAAAAATGGTTTCGTAGCAACGAGGGGCTGGTTAGATGTGTCTGAAATTTCGTACATCGATTTAGCGAAGCAAATGGAAAGTGTAGGTGTTCAAACGATTGTGTTTACGGACATTTCAAAAGATGGGACACTTGCAGGACCAAATTTTGAGCAATTAGAGTTACTGCAAAAAAGCGTGGGTATTCGCGTGATTGCATCTGGAGGTGTCGCATCTATTCAACATGTGAAAAGATTAAATGATATGAACATATATGGCGTCATTATTGGGAAAGCACTTTACGAGAAAACGATTGATTTAGAAAAAGTGTTACAGGTAACAAAACTATGTTAGCAAAACGAATTATTCCATGTCTAGATGTGAAAGAAGGGCGGGTAGTAAAGGGTGTGAATTTTATAGGGTTACAAGACGTCGGTGATCCTGTTGAAATAGCCGCATTATATAATGATGCAGGAGCAGATGAAATCGTATTTTTAGACATTACTGCGACGCATGAAGGGCGAAAAACGATTATAGATGTTGTAGAAAAAACTGCTTCAAAAGTATTCATACCTCTCACAGTTGGCGGGGGGATTTCAAGTGTTAAAGATATGTACAATTTACTAAGAGCTGGAGCAGATAAAGTTTCAATAAACTCAGCGGCAGTGAGAAATCCGAAGTTAATCCAGGAAGGTGCGGAACATTTTGGCTCACAATGTATTGTCGTAGCAATCGATGCTAGAAAAGTAGCAGAAGATAAATGGAATGTATACGTAAATGGCGGAAGACTTAATACGGGAATGGATGCAATCGAATGGGCGAAGCGCGTTGCCCAGCTCGGGGCAGGAGAAATTTTGTTGACGAGTATGGATGCAGATGGAACGAAAAACGGATATGATCTTCGTTTAACAGGAGCAATTTCAAACAGCGTTTCTGTTCCAGTAATCGCATCAGGTGGATGTGGTCATGTGGATCACATTATAGAAGTATTTCAAAAGACAACAGTTGATGCAGCATTAGCGGCATCAATCTTTCATTATGGTGAAGCGACTGTACAAGATGTAAAGAGAAAATTAAGAGAAGCAAACGTTGAGGTGCGGTTATGAAACCTAATTTTGCAAAAGGATTGATACCAGCTGTTGTTATCGAGGAAGATACGAAAGAAGTTTTAATGTTAGCTTATATGAATGAAGAAGCGTATGACAAGACGCTGGAAACGAAAAGAACATGGTTTTATTCCCGTTCGAGACAATCGTTATGGAATAAAGGAGGTACATCGGGAAATGTCCAATATGTGCAATCACTTTATTTAGACTGTGATCAAGATGCAATCGTTGTTGTCGTAAAGCAAGTAGGGCCTGCTTGCCATACGGGAGAAAAAACGTGTTTTCACTACAAAATTATATAGGGGGATACATATGGAAGATATCCTTAAGTTATTATTTGAAACAATTGAAGAACGAAAGAAAAATCCACTCTCTGAATCATATACGAATTATTTATTTTCAAAAGGTGAAGATAAAATTTTAAAGAAAATTGGTGAGGAGTGCACCGAAGTAATTATTGCGTCTAAAAATAATGATAAAGAAGAAATAGTAAAAGAAATGGTTGATGTGTTCTATCACTGTTTTGTTCTATTAGCCGAAAAAAATATTCCATTAGAAGATGTCATGCAAGAAGTGAAAGAAAGAAATGGAAAGCTTTCGCGAGTAGGGGACAGAAGAGAAATAGATACATTATAAGGGGGAATATGGATGAAAGTGGACTGTCACATTCATTTAGAAGAAGGGCCATATTCAATAGGGTGGCTAGCTAAAATAAATGATGCGCTACAATATTTTGAACCGCTTAAAGAAGAAAAACATTCTATGGAATGGCTTATGAAAACACAAGAACGCCTGCAAAGACGTGTGAAGGAAGGTCCATTTACAGCGAAATGGATTGATTTATATTTAGAAGAAGCTGTGCGAAAAGGTATAAAAGAAGTTGGCATTGTTGATCATTTATATCGTTTTCATGAAGCGAAAGGATATTATGAAAAGTATGTAGATATTAGTGATTCTAAGCTTGGTCGCCTGCAAAAAGAATGGTTAGATCAAGTAAGAGTAACGTCTATTTATGATTTTACAAAGGCGATTGAAGAGGCAAAAGAGCGATGGAGTAAACGAGGGATAACGCTCAAACTTGGAATTGAAGCGGATTATTTTATCGGGGGTGAACAAGAGTTAAAAGGTTTACTAGCATTAGGAGACTTTGATTATGTAATCGGTTCGGTCCATTTTATAGATGGATGGGGATTTGATAATCCAGATACGAAAGAGTATTTTGGTACGCATGAGTTACATACTTTATATCACACGTTTTTCGCTACAGTTGAAAGTGCTGTTCGTTCCGAGCTTTTTGATATTATAGCTCACCTCGATAACATAAAAGTATTTAATTATCGATTGGATGAGAATGAACAGCTTTCTTATTATAAGGAAATTGCTCGTGCGTTAGTGGAAACAAATACAGCAACAGAAATAAATGCGGGATTGTACTATCGATATCCTGTGCGCGAAATGTGCCCAAGTCCACTTTATTTACAAGTATTAGCTAAGCATGGAGTTCCGATTACTCTATCCTCAGATGCCCATTATCCGAATGATTTAGGAAAGTATGTGGAAGAGAATATAAAGACATTACGCAATCATGATATTTCTCACATAGCTACATTTACGAAACGAGTAAGAACGATGAGATTGCTTGAAGAAGAAGGAATAATTTCAAAATGAAACACGATTTTTTGATGAAAATCACCCTTTTTGTTCAAAATAAGAAAGAATGAAAAGGAGGATGAAAAATGRCGAAACAACAAAATAAACAAAACGTACAAGCGGCAGATCAAGCCTATACTTCTGAAACAAATAATACTGCTAACTCAGTTATTGAGGAACAAATTAGCGATACAGTTGCAGAAGGAACAATCGATGCGAAGCTTGGGAAAGAATCGCAAGAAAAAGCGTAAAAAGAGGGGAGAGTTGCATCTCCTCTTTTTTTATGGAAAAGTGTCGATTTTCAAAACTATAATCAAATTCCTTGGTTTTTATATGTAGATTTCTTACAATGAAATATAAGAGATATCATATTTTGTATAGAAGAGGTGTTAGTAGTGGCGAAAATATTAGTAGCAGGAAAAATTCCAGAAATCGGATTAGAATTATTGAAAAATCATGATATAGAAATGTACAATAAAGAAGAATTAATTAGTGTAGAAGAGTTAGCAGAACGTGTAAAAGATAAAGATGCACTTTTAAGCTTACTTTCTACGAAGGTATCGAAAGAGGTTATTGACGCAGCACCAAACTTGAAAATTATCGCAAATTATGGTGCTGGTTACGATAATAYTGATTACACATATGCAGGAGAAAAAGGAATTGCGGTAACGAATACACCGAAAGTATCAACTGAAGCGACAGCAGAATTAACATTTGCACTTCTTTTAGCAGCTGCACGTAGAATTCCTGAAGGTGATACGTTATGTCGTACAACTGGATTTAACGGATGGGCACCGTTATTCTTCTTGGGCCGCGAAGTACACGGTAAGACAATCGGAATTATTGGCCTCGGAGAAATCGGGAAGGCAGTTGCAAAGCGTGCGAGAGCATTTGGAATGAATGTTTTATATACAGGACCAAATCGAAAGCCTGAAGCTGAAAGTGAACTGGAAGCGACATACGTAACGTTGGAAGAATTATTACAAACAGCGGACTTTATTACAATTAACTGTGCTTATAATCCGAAATTACATCATATGATTGATGAAGAACAGTTTAAAATGATGAAGAAAACAGCATATATTATAAATGCTTCACGTGGACCAATTATGAATGAATCAGCACTTGCTCATGCACTAAAAACGAATGAAATTGAAGGTGCAGCTCTTGACGTATTTGAATTTGAACCGAAAATTACAGAAGAGCTAAAAGGATTAAAGAATGTAGTACTTGCTCCTCACGTAGGAAATGCAACATTCGAAACACGTGATGCAATGGCTGAAATGGCAGTAAGAAATATTTTAGCTGTATTAAATGGTGAAGAACCTGTAACACCTGTAAATCAAAAAGTATTAGTTACAAAATAAAAAAGAAACCTTCCGAAATACGGAAGGTTTTTTTATTTTTCTTTATTCGCTTTTTTAGAAGGTCTTTGTCTAATAAATTGAGATAACATATACAAAATGTATAGTGGAATGGCAATGAATAAGAAAACAGAAATGTTGCCAAAACTTGTTTGGTACATTGTGATAATAATTCCAACTAAAAATAGTGTAACAATTATGCTATATCGTGGAATTGGTACATCYTTTAAACTTGGGATACGAACACGGCTCACCATTAAAAATGCGAACGTTACGAATACGGTAATGAGAACGATTTTTGGAATGGTATGTGAAAATAATGTTAAGAAAGCAACAAGCCCTCCTGCTGCAGTAATCGGAACTCCAGTGAAATATTTCATAGAAGTAGAAGATGGTGTTACATTAAATCGTGCTAAGCGATATGCTCCGAACAGAGGGAATAATCCCGCTATGTATAGTCCAATGATTCCGTAGTTGGAAAAAGATGTGTAATACATTAAAACAGCAGGTGCTGCGCCAAATGTTACAACATCCGCGAGTGAATCAAGCTCTTTTCCCATTTGTGAATCAACGCGTAATAAACGAGCGACACGACCATCAAGACTATCTAACATCATCCCGATCAGTACTAAAATAGCAGCTGATTTATAATATCCTAAAGATGCATAGCCGATTGACAAAAATCCGCTATATAAATTCCCGAGCGTAAATAAGTTTGGAATAGCTGCTCTATACAAAATCTGATCCCTTGCTTTCTGTTATAAATTCTTAATTAGTGTATGAAAGTTTACTA
>NZ_JBFTMA010000108.1:0-9415 GCF_056396725.1 Bacillus sp. 05T31 | reverse complement strand
CACTTGCTCACTTAAAAACATAGCAAATAGCATGCCAACCGCTACTCCATCACCGTGAGTAATATTCCCATATCCTAACTCTTTTTCAAGAGCATGTCCTAACGTATGCCCAAAATTCAAATGGGCACGTACACCTTTTTCTGTTTCGTCTTGCGACACAATATTCGCTTTCACAGGAATCGCCTTCGTTAATATATGAATTAACTTTTCATCACGAAGATCCGTTAACGTTTGCACTTCTTCTTTTAACCAATGATATAGCTCTACATCACCAATAAGAGCATGCTTTATCACTTCTGCATAACCTGATCGCCACTCTTTTTCAGGAAGTGAATGTAAAAATGGCGTATGATATACAACAGCTTCTGGCTGATGAAACGCTCCAATCATATTTTTTCCTAGTGGATGGTTAATTGCTACTTTCCCGCCTACTGCGCTATCGTGAGCTAATAAAGTCGTTGGAACTTGGACAAAGCGAATACCACRCATAAATGACGCGGCAACAAATCCAGCCAAATCTCCAATCATTCCGCCTCCAAGTGCGATGATTAAAGAATTTCTATCTAATTTATTTTCAAGAGCCGAAGTGTGAGCCTCATAGAAATTTTCAAAAGACTTCTCTTTTTCGCCACTCGGTACAACAAACGAAAATACTTTTTGCTCTACTTGCAATGCATCAACAACTGTCTGTAAATGCAGTGATGCAACAGCTTCATCAGAAATGATCATTATGTTAGATACTGCAGGATTCATTTTTTGAATAAGCGTTGCTAAGTGTGACAACGCCTCCCTTCCAACATGTACATCATATTCTTTTGATTTCGTTTGAATATATATGTTCTCCATTAAAATCCCCTCGCATATTCATTATGTTTCTTAATATTTTCACGTATAAGATCGATACGATCTAATCCAAATTGTTCAATTAAAGCTGTTGCGAGCTCCCAAGCCACAACAGATTCAGCCACAACGCTAGCTGCTGGCACTGCACAACTATCTGAACGTTCAATACTCGCTGTAAAAGGTTCTTTCGTATCAATATCAACACTTTGAAGCGGTTTATATAATGTCGGTATCGGTTTCATAACACCGCGCACAACAACCGGCATACCAGTTGTCATGCCACCTTCTAATCCACCTGCATTGTTCGTTTTTCTTCTGTACCCTTGCACTTCATCCCAAAGGATTTCATCATGCACTTCACTTCCAGGTCTATGTGCTGCTTCAAAACCAATTCCAATTTCAACACCTTTAAAAGCGTTAATACTCATAATTGCCGCTGCTAATTTTGCATCTAATTTTCTATCATAATGTACATAGCTACCTACTCCAATTGGCATTCCTTCTACAACTACTTCAACAATACCACCGATAGAATCACCATTTGCCTTCGCATCATCAATTGCTTGCATCATCTTTTTACCGGCCTCTTCATCTAARCAAYGTACAGGAGATGCTTCTGTAGTACTTTGTAATTCCACAATAGAGTTATATTTAATATTTGCTGCCTGTACACCACCAATCTCGATAACATGTCCCGCTACTTGTATACCTAATTCCGCTAATATTTTTTTTGCAACTGCACCAGCTGCAACACGAACTGTCGTTTCACGTGCTGAAGAACGCTCTAATACATTCCTCATATCTCTATGACCATATTTAATCGCACCATTTAAATCWGCGTGTCCAGGTCTAGGTTTCGTAACTTGYCTTTTCATTTCTTTCTCTTCCTGCTCAGTTAACGGCTCTGCACCCATAACCTTTGTCCAATGTGTAAAATCACGATTTTCAACAACAAGTGCAATCGGTGACCCCATCGTCTTCCCATGCCTAACACCACTTACAATTTGTACTTGGTCTTTCTCAATTTGCATGCGTCTACCGCGTCCATATCCTTTTTGTCTTCTAGCTAATTCTTCATTTATATCATTCGCTACTAAAGATAACCCTGCCGGAACACCTTCTAAAATTGTCGTCAGTTGCGGACCGTGGGATTCACCAGCTGTAATATATCGCATACGTTATTCCTCTTTTCGCATATGTATTTATCCCGCTACATAAAGCAGCTATATTACCTTCCATCACTCTTTAAAATACAAAGAAATTATATAGTAAATCGAATGTTTGCTTTCCCTACTTGTAATTGTTCGATTATTTTCATAATATTAGACCTTTTACTTTACATACCAMTATATCATAACAGTCCTAACTTCGTAACTGATTGAAATAAAAAAAGTGCAAGAAGAATACCCCTATTCTTCTCGCACTTTTTACTATTATCACAGTTATTAAAGCGTTTACAAATTATTTCAAAATAATTAGTAAATCCATTGATTCATTAATTTTGAGTAGTCTACTAATTCTTCTTCCTTAAAGAAAATAGCAATCTCGCGTTCTGCACTTTCTAAAGAATCCGAACCGTGGATAATGTTTTTCGCAACAGTTACACCGAAATCTCCACGAATTGTTCCAGGAGCAGCTTCATGTGGTCGTGTTTTACCCATCATATTGCGTGCTGTATCTACTACACCTTCACCTTGCCATACCATTGCGAATACAGGACCAGATGTAATAAAGTCTACTAATTCACCAAAGAAAGGTCTTTCTTTATGCTCACCGTAGTGTTGTTCAGCAATTTCCGGAGTAACTTGCATTAATTTTGCACCAACTAATTGAAAGCCCTTTTTCTCAAAACGAGCTACAATTTCCCCAATGAAGGCACGTTGTACACCGTCTGGTTTTACCATTAGAAATGTTTTTTCCATAAAAAATCTCTCCACTTCTGAATTATGTATGTAATTGTATATCCCCACACACATATTAACACCCTTATCACAATTGCGCAATAGTTTTGAAATAGAGAGATTATTTTATTTTTTAGACAAAACACTAAAATTTTCGTTTTCCAATATACTTTGCGACATTTTGCAACGCATACTTCGCCTGTCCACGAGGGAGTGGCTTTATTATTTCTAATGCTTTATGTAAATAACGTTCACTAAACGAAAATGCTTTATCAATAGCTTCACTCGCTTTAATATCATCAATAATTTCTTTCATTTCACTTGCTGTTGTATTTTCATGAACAGATGTAATTTTTTGACGAAGAACTGGATCTTCCATGGCATACAAAACAGGTAATGTAATGTTACCTTGTAATAAATCACCACCAGCAGGCTTTCCAAGCTTCTCTTCTGTCGATACGAAATCTAAAATATCATCAATAATTTGATAAGACATACCAACAAAATATCCGTACCAAAATAGACGATTTACAGTATCACGATTAGCACCAGCAGCAATCGCTCCCAACTGACAACTTGCGGCGATTAACAATGCTGTTTTTCGTTTTATCCTTCTTAAATACGTTCTTAAATTTTGATCATAGTTATACTTATCTTTAATTTGTTCGATTTCACCTTTACAAACTTCTAAAATTGTATGGGACAACGCTTGATGTGCATCTGGAATTTCTATATTTGTTATACATTCAAGAGACTTCGCAAACAAGTAGTCTCCTGTATACATTGCAATACGATCTCCCCATTTCGCATTCACTGTTGCGCTACCGCGTCGTAAAAACGCAGCATCAATGACATCATCGTGAACAAGCGAAGCCATATGAATTAGTTCTAATGCAACCGCAACATGCTTAATTGCATCTAACTTATAATCCCCAAATTTCCCTGCAAGCAAAACAAAAACAGGGCGAATCCGCTTCCCACCTGCTTCAATAAGCTGTAATGCCGCTTCTTCTACTAACGGCTGCTCAGAAGCAACTGTCTTCTTCAATTCTTTTTCTATAACATTAATATCCGATCGTAAAAAAGAGTACATAAGTTGTAACTTCATATTGTTCACCTTAACCTAAAACGTCTTTTTTCTTTTTTCTTTTTTCTTTTTTCTTTTTTCTTTTTTCTTTTTTCTTTTTTCTTTTTTCTTTTTTCTTTTTTCTTTTTTCTTTTTTCTTTTTTCTTTTTTCTTTTTTCTTTTTTCTTTTTTCTATTTTCTATTTTGATTCTGGTTTAATACCTAAATGCATAGCTGCTACACCAAAAGTAAATGGTTTCACTTGTACATTCTTAAGCCCAGCTTCTTCAAACATACGTGCTAACTCTTTCATCCCTGGGAATGTACTAGCAGATTCCTGAAGCCATGAATATTCTTTATAACTTTTCGCAAACATCTTTCCAAATAACGGCATGATATATTTAAAGTATAAGACATATCCTTGACGAAAACCTATCATCGTTGGTTGAGATGTTTCCAGGCAAATTACTTTTCCACCAGGCTTTACTACACGCGTCATTTCTTTTAATACTTGCATGTAATCCGGAACGTTACGTAACCCAAAACCAATCGTTACATAATCAAACGTATTATCTTCATAAGGAAGTTCCATTGCATTTCCATGCATAAGTTCTACTTGCTTTAATTCTAAAGCTTCTACCTTTTGTTTACCGACAGCTAGCATATTTTCGCTAAAGTCTAAACCGTAAACCTTCCCATCTTCACCTACAGCTCCCGCTAGTGCAATTGTCCAATCTGCCGTCCCGCAGCATACATCAAGTGCCTTACTCCCAGGTTTCACATCCATAATTCGCATCGTTTCTTTGCGCCATGCCTTATGCCTTTGAAAACTAATTACAGAATTCATCACATCGTATTTATCAGAAATTTTCTCAAATACGTCATGTACTCTTTCTTCTTTTGATTGTTGCATGCTCGTACCTTCTTCCAATGTAAAGTTGCTTATGTCCTTGATTTATCTCTTAACATAGAAATTATCTCATTAACTTCTGTATGATTCTCTAAAATTTTTTCTTCCTGCTTTCTCATTTCCATAAGCCATTCATTAATAACTGTTTCCAAATTTTCATCATCATCCAATGAGATTTTTTGGACTGCTTGAAAAACAGGTGAATTTTGTTTATCAGCATACAATTGACACTCTTTTTGAAGACGATTTTTTCCTAACACATAAGTTATATATGGTTTCCAATTAGATAACTGAAAATGATCACATGTTTTTTGCAAAAGCGCAGATTCAATTATTACTACACTTTCCATTATGTCTTGAATCGYCACATGTGCTTTTTGATATAGCATAATTTTATGTTCATTAATCTCCTTAATTCCTTCAGCAAGTGCACGAATTAAGATAATATCACAATTCATTGACAATAAGTAATAGTATAGACCACTATAATAATCCCCTGCAAGAACTGTCAATTGACGACGCTTATGGAATCCACTCGTCTCTTCGTTTGCTTTATTTGATACTTTTTCATGTGTATCAAGAGCAATTTGTACAAGCATAATCGTTACGACATAATGATCAATTTGTTCTTTATGTATATTTGCACTTTTTAATGCACCGTATAACAGCGCTATTTTTTCTTCATCAATAAATGGTTCTTCAATATAGTTTATAAAATAAGGATGGCGTAATTTCTCCATCAATTTCTCTTTAATACCCGCATACCCTCCGTAGATGTCACACACAAAAAATCACCCTTGTTTTCTAATTCATAAAATTTATTATAACACATACATTCTATTTTCTATAATCAAAACTTGGCTACTTCTGCCAAACTTCCACCGAATAAAGCCTCAACTTTTATTCATACAAGTTATCTTCGTCTCTAACAACTACAAACATTCATTTACACAAAAGGCAGAAGTAATTTTCAACCTTTATATTCTTGCTCTTTAACATTAAAACTATATCATTTTTTTGTATATAAAAAAAAGAAAAGCAGTTTCCCGCTCTTCTTTAATTCGTCTTAATAAACGATAAAATTTCACTACGTGCTGCTGCATCATTTTCTAACACGCCGCGCACTGCAGTCGTTACTGTTTTTGCACCAGGCTTTTTCACACCACGCATCGTCATACACATATGCTCTGCTTCTACTACTACCATTACACCATGCGGCTCTAGTACTTCCATAATAGAGTTAGCTACTGTTGATGTAATACGTTCTTGTAGTTGCGGACGACGCGCAATTGTGTCTACAGTACGAGCTAATTTACTTAGTCCCGTTACTTTTCCACCTTGCGGAATATATGCAACGTGAGCAACTCCATAAAACGGAACAAGATGATGCTCACACATCGAATAGAATGGTATATCTTTTACTAGCACAAGCTCTTCGTGGTCTTCTCCGAATACTTTGTGTAAATGCTCTTTCGGATCCTCATGCATTCCTGAGAATACTTCTGCGTACATTTTCGCAACACGTTTCGGTGTATCAAGTACTCCCTCGCGATTTGGGTCATCTCCGATTGCCTCTAAAATAAGACGTACTGCATGTTCAATTTGTTCTAAATTAATTTTTGCCATCCGCTAGCCCTCCCGAAAAACCTAAAAGTGATACGAACACATTCTAGCATATTTATGTTTTTAAAAGCAAAAAGAAGAGTTTCCAAAAAGGAAACTCTTCTTCCCTGTTAATATGTAAGGATTATTTAACCGCATCTTTTAACGCTTTACCAGGTTTGAATGCAGGTACTTTACTTGCAGCGATTTCAATCTCCTCACCTGTTTGTGGGTTACGACCTTTACGAGCCGCACGCTCACGAACTTCGAAGTTACCGAATCCGATTAGTTGTACTTTATCACCTTGTTTTAAAGCTTCTAAGATAGAATCAAAAACAGCGTCCACTGCTTTTGTTGCGTCCTTTTTAGAAAGGGAACTTGCTTCTGCAACAGCATTGATTAAATCTGTCTTGTTCATGCCATTCACCTCCTCCCAAAGATAAGACTGTATAATGATCATAAAATGAGTCTTACTTTCATTTGTRGGCAATTTTTACAAATTCTATACTACAAAGATGTAGATAAATCATTATCAACGCCTATATTATACGATTCTCCTTTATAATTCAATATTTTTAAGGAAATTGTTACTCTAAAAATGTGAAATTCTGATGAAACTTGACAATTTACAACAAAATATTAGATAATGACTGTTTATTTTTCTATTACGTACTCAAAAAGAAAAAAATCCCTCTGCAATTAGAGGGATTTTTTTCTTATAATATAATCGCAATTAATCCGCCAGATCCTTCATTAATAATTCTTTCTAGCGTTTCTTTTAATTTATAACGAGCGTTTTCTGGCATTAGAGATAACTTCGCTTGAATTCCTTCTCTAACAATAGAGCTAAGAGAGCGCCCAAATATATCAGAATTCCAAATTGATAGCGGGTCATCTTCAAAATCTTGCATCAAGTAACGAACTAGTTCTTCACTTTGTTTTTCAGTACCGATAATTGGTTCAAATGTTGATTCTACATCCACTTTAATCATATGAATAGACGGCGCAACCGCTTTTAATTTAACACCGAACCTTGAGCCGTGACGAATAATTTCCGGTTCATCTAAGCTCATATCAGCTAATGCAGGCGCTGCTACTCCATATCCGGTTTGTTTTACCATCCGCAGGGCATCCGCCACTTGGTCATACTCTGTTTTCGCATGAGATAAATCGAGCATAAGCTTTAATAAATGATCTTTCCCTCGAATCTCTACTCCTACTACTTCTTTTAAAATTTGATCATACAATTCATCTGGCGCATATAAATCAATCTCTGCCACACCTTGCCCCATATCGATGCCAGCTAGACTTGCTCGATCAATAAATTCATATTGACTAAACTGCCAAACGACACGGTCCACATCACGAAGACGTTTTATATCCTTTACAGTCTCTTGAACCGCTTCCTGATAACTTYGGCGTAACCAATGCCCTTCATTTAACACCATTACCCAGCTCGGRAGGTTTACATTCACTTCTAAAACCGGGAACTCGAATAATGCTTCTCGAAGTACGTTATACACATCTGTTTCTCTTAAACTCTCTACACTCATCGCAATTACTGGGATATCATATTCTTCTGATAAACTTTGACGTAACTGCTCCGTATCTGGATGATATGGCTGTACAGTATTGATAATCATAATGAAAGGCTTTCCTACTTCTTTTAACTCATTTACAACGCGTTCCTCTGCCTCTATATAATCTCTTCTTGGAATTTCACCAATTGTTCCATCCGTTGTAATAACGACACCAATTGTTGAATGCTCTTGAATTACTTTACGTGTTCCGATTTCTGCAGCTTCATGGAATGGAATAGGCTCTTCATACCAAGGAGTATTAATCATGCGCGGACCATTCTCATCTTCATAACCTTTTGCTCCTGGAACCGTATAACCAACACAATCTACTAATCGAATATTCACTTCAAGACCTTCATCTACTTCGATAGAAACCGCTTGATTTGGAACAAACTTCGGTTCCGTCGTCATTATTGTACGACCAGCAGCACTTTGAGGCAGTTCATCCTGCGCTCTTTGACGGTCTGACTCATTTTCAATATTGGGAATAACAACAAGTTCCATAAATTTTTTAATAAATGTTGATTTCCCTGTTCGAACAGCTCCTACAACTCCAAAATAAATATCACCGCCTGTGCGTTCCGCAATATCTTTAAAAATATCTACCTTTTCCAAGTGATTCCCTCCCTCAATATTTTTGGGAATAATTCCACATTTATAGTCAACTAATACCTTCTCTAACGTTGCCTATAATATCTGATATAATATAATGGTATTCTAGAAGTTCGGACAATATATCATATAATTTTGTCCAATTTCATATGACTATTTAAAAATACCTTTGTTTGCATCGCAAGTTGTATAACATAAAAAACCTTTCTTCTAGAACTTATTCACTAAAAGAAAGGTTCATGACTTATGATTTTAAAAAAATTGGTTCTCCATTTTTTACTGTGTACGGCAAAGAATATGCAGGAACAAACGGGGAATCCTTCGATAGTATACCCCGGATATCTTCACCTTCTTTAAATTGCCCTTCATTTTTTTTCAACGCTTCATATAAGTCGATTCTATAATCAACAAACAATTCTCCTTTTTCATTGATTACAAGAGGAAGACCTTTTCCTGAGTACGGACTTGTCACTTGTGGTACATCTTTATATCCTAGTTTTTTGAAGTCTAATTCATAAACACCATCTGTAATCACTTTTTTAAAAGGTGGATATTGATGTTCATCACGATACATCCTTAGCTTCAATGCCACTTCTTGAATTTGTTCCGCCATTCTCACATCAATTAACTTTACTGTCGGATTTTTTTCAACATCTATTAATACATATTGATATACTCCACCACTTTCATACGCATTCCCTGGTGCCTCTTGTATGTATCTTGGAGCAATTTTTTGAAAATCAATTGGATACTTCTGATAAATCGGCGTACTCATATCACGCGTCTTAATTGGTAATAAACCATCCGTTTGCTCCTTATATGTATTAATGAAATCGGCGTACTCATATCACGCGTCTTAATTGGTAATAAACCATCCGTTTGCTCCTTATATGTATTAATG
>NZ_JBFTMA010000107.1:0-11991 GCF_056396725.1 Bacillus sp. 05T31 | reverse complement strand
TTATACAGCACAACCTGGTGGACAAACGTTAGAACAACGAGGGTTATTACAAGACTTTTGGGGTGACGGTATTCCTGATGGACCAGATAAAAAGAAAATTGTCGATGAGCTTACTCCAGATGAGGATGATATATTCCTAACCAAATGGAGATATAGTGCATTTAAAAAGACGAATCTATTAGAAATTTTAAATGAGCAGGGAAGAGATCAACTTATTATTTGCGGTATTTATGCGCATATTGGCTGCCTTTTAACAGCTTGTGAAGCATTTATGGATGGTATAGAGCCATTTTTTGTAGCAGATGCAGTTGCTGATTTTTCACTAGAGCATCATAAACAAGCATTGCAGTATGCATCAAATAGATGTGCAGTAACGACATCAACAAACTTACTATTAAAAGATTTACAAAGTGTAAAARGCGATGASAGTGAAGGAATCACTTTACAGRAAGTACATGAACTAGTTGCACAACTACTCCGTGAGCCAGTAGAGAGTATTGAAGTTGATGAAGACTTATTAAATAGAGGACTTGATTCGGTCAGAATTATGAGTTTAGTAGAGAAATGGCGTCGCGAAGGGAAAGAAATCACTTTTGCAGATTTAGCAGAACGTCCAACTGTTGATGATTGGTACCGTTTACTATCTTCACAAGCAGCACAAGTGTTGTAACAAATAGACTACATAATAAAGGGGTAGTAAAGAATGCCTAACAGTCAAAAGATTCGTCATTCGTTATCATCTGCGCAGTTTGGTATGTGGTTTGCGCAACAATTAGATCCGCTTAATCCGATTTATAATACTGGGGAATATATAGAAATAAACGGAAATATTAATCATGAAATTTTCGAGTTAGCTGTACGTAAAGTGGTAAAAGAAGCAGAAGCACTTCATGTTCGTTTCGAAGAGGATGAAATTGGCCCATGGCAAGTTATTGAGGAATCGTCAACGTTTCATATGCATTTTATTGACGTTCGTAAAGAAGAAAATCCTGAAGAAGCTGCTAAAGTATGGATGAAAAATGATTTATCTGTACCGATAGATTTAAAAGAAGATAAATTATTTACTGAAGCACTTATTCAAGTTGAAAATAATCGTTTCTTTTGGTATCAGCGCATCCATCACATTGTGATGGATGGCTATGGATTTTCACTTCTTAGCCAAAAGGTAGCGAATGAGTATACATCACTTATAGAGGAAACAAATAAGAATGAAAAGCCATTTGGTTCTCTTGCAAAAATTGTACAAGAAGATAATGAGTATCGTGAATCTAAACAAATTCAGGAAGATCGTACTTTTTGGCTAGAAAAGTTTGCAGATGAACCGGAAGTTATAAGTTTAGCAGAACGAGCACCGAGAACATCAAATGGATTTTTACGAGAAACTGCTTATCTATCAAATGCTAGTACGAAAACTTTACTAGAAGATATTAATATTTCGTTAACGAGTTGGCCCGAATTTGTTGTAGCTGTAACAAGTATTTATATGCATAAATTAACAGGTGCAAATGATATTGTTTTAGGTTTACCGATGATGGGGCGTCTTGGTTCTGTATCTATTCATACACCTAGCATGGTAATGAATTTAGTTCCACTTCGTCTAAAGTTAACTCCAAATATAACTTTTGCAGAATTAATACAGCAAGTTTCTAAAGAAATTCGAGACGTACGTCGTCATCATAAATATCGTCATGAGGAATTAAGAAGAGACTTAAAGTTACTAGGTGAAAATCAAAGGTTGTTTGGGCCGTTAGTGAATGTTATGCCTTTTGATTACGGGCTTAACTTTGCTGGAAATCGTGGTATTACACATAATTTATCAGCAGGACCTGTCGATGACTTATCGATTAATGTATATAAGCGCTTCGATGAAAATGAGTTAATGATTCATTTTGATGCGAATCCGGAAGTATATAGCGATACGGAACTAGCATTGCATAAAGAAAGATTTATGAATCTATTAGAATTAGTGATAAATAGTTATCATAAAGACGAGCCGATTGGAAAAATAAACATTACTCTTCCTGAAGAAAATCATAAAGTTTTATTGGAATGGAATGAAACGAAGAAAGCYGAAGAGCTAATTAATCTACCTATATTATTTGAAAAACAAGTACAAAAAAATCCAAATAAAATAGCAGTTACTTGTAACGGGATAAAACTTACGTATAAAGAGCTAAATGAACGAGCGAATGAACTAGCACACTATTTATTAGAAGAAGGAATAGAAGTAAATCAGTTTGTAGCCTTAGTATTTCCAAGATCAATAGAAATGGTAGTTAGTATGCTAGCAGTTCTAAAGGCTGGTRCAGCGTATTTACCGATAGATCCAGAATACCCAGCCGAGCGAATTCATTATATAGTAAATGATGCAAATCCGGTTTGTATCATAACACATTCATCTGTTTCATCTACTTTAGTTATAGAAAATGATATTAAAAAAATCATATTAGATAGCGAAGAAACGAAAATAGCGTTAAAAACATATTCTCATATGAATATATCATTTAAAAATGATGAATCACTTTTAAACCAAGCTTCTTATTAGTGGTGCAAGTTTAACAATTGCACAAAAAGAGGTAATCCAAGAGCCTTCTGCGTTAACGACATTGTTACAAGAAGAAAGAGCGACAATTATGCAAGCTACACCGACGCTCTGGCAGGCGTTAATAACTGAATATCCAGAGAGGTTACAAAGGCTAAACGTACTCGTTGGCGGTGAAGCTCTTCCGGCACATTTAGCAAATAAATTAAAAGAATTAGGTTGCTCTATAACTAACTTATATGGACCAACTGAAACGACTATTTGGTCTACTTTCATAAATATTGATGACAGTGAAAATGGTATACCTCCTATTGGAAGACCAATTTGGAATACAGAAGTGTACGTTTTGGATGCAGGGTTACAGCCTGTTCCACCTGGAGTTATCGGTGAATTATATATTGCAGGAGAAGGACTTGCGAACGGATATTTAGGAAAACCAGCGTTAACGGCTGAACGGTTTGTTGCAAACCCTTATGGAAAAGCTGGAACACGTATGTAYCGCACMGGTGATYTTGTGAAATGGCGTAASGATGGTGTGYTAGAGTACATTARTCGYGCAGATCATCAAATTAAAATTCGYGGTTTCCGRATTGAATTAGCTGAAATTGAAACGGTWTTACAACGACATGAAAATATACAACAAGCAGTGGTAATGGTACGAGAAGATCGTCCAAATGATAAACGAATCATTGCGTATATCGTTGCCGAAGAGAAGGAAATGATTCATCTTTCAGAAATTCGCTCTTATGTTTCAGAAAGTTTAGCGAATTATATGGTACCATCAGCATTTGTTGTGCTAGAAGAATTACCATTAACACCAAATGGTAAGGTTGATAGAAAGAAATTACCTGCTCCTGATTTTAATGGAATGAACAATGAGAGAGTTGCTAGAAATCCGAAAGAAGAAATACTATGTGATTTATTTGCAGAAGTACTTAGTGTTTCGCGAATTAGTATAGATGATAATTTCTTTGAAATGGGTGGCCATTCGCTTCTTGCATCTCGTTTAATGGCAAGAATTCGTGAAACGTTAAGTGTAGAATTAGGAATCGGAAAGCTATTTGAATCACCAACTGTTGCTGAATTAGCGAACCAGTTGGATCGTGCAAAAAGCGCAAGACCAGCTATTAAGAAAGTAAGTAGGCCAAATGAAGTTCCACTTTCATTTGCACAGCGCAGGTTATGGTTCTTAAATTGTTTAGAAGGTCCAAGTCCTACTTATAATATTCCGTTAGTCATTCGTATGTCTGGAAAATTGAATGAGGAAGCACTGCAAGGTGCCTTTTATGATGTAGTTGAGAAACATGAAACACTTAGAACGATTTTCCCGAATTCACTTGGCAGTTCATATCAAAGAATTCTAGAAATGGATAAATTGAATTTAAAAATGATTATAACAAATACATGTAAGGATGAATTAGAAAGTACACTGTCTGAAGCTGTAAGATATAGCTTTAATCTTGATATCGAACCAGCAATTCGTTTGCAACTTTTTAAAGTGAGTGAAAACGAACATGTTTTACTAATTCTTTTGCATCATATTGTAGGAGATGGATGGTCATTACAAGCGTTAACGAGAGACTTTACAGCGGCTTATAAAGCACGATGTCAAGGTGATAGTGTTCAACTAGAAACCCTTCCAGTTCAATACGCAGATTATTCACTATGGCAACAACAGCTATTAGGTGATGAAACAAAACCAGACAGTATTATTTCAACACAATTAGATTTTTGGAAAGAAGAGTTAAAAGGTTTACCAGATCAAATGGAGTTACCTACAGATTACCAGCGCCCAATTGAAACTAGTTATCGCGGGGAAACAATTCATTTTCATTTAGATGAAGGTATGCATAGTAGGTTAGTGGAGCTCGCTCGTAAAAATGGAGTTAGTTTGTTTATGGTGTTGCAAGCAGGACTAAGTGCCTTATTTACAAGATTAGGTGCTGGAACTGATATACCATTAGGTAGTCCGATTGCTGGAAGAAACGACGATGTACTCACGGATATAGTTGGTTTATTTGTAAATACATTAGTGTTACGCACAAATACATCAGGAGATCCAAGTTTTAAAGAATTATTAAATAGAGTGAAACAGGTAAACCTTGCAGCTTATGAAAATCAAGATGTTCCATTTGAACGACTTGTTGAAGTGTTAAACCCAGTACGAACTCGAAATAGTCATCCGCTGTTTCAAGTTATGTTAGCTTTCCAAAATACGCCAGAAGCAACGTTTAATGTACCGGATTTAGAAGCGAGCCTTGAAATTCAAAGTGTTGGTTCTGCAAAATTTGATTTAACATTTGAAATTAGCGAGAGTAACAGAGTTGATGGTACTCCAAACGGCTTACACGGATTGTTAGAGTTTAGTACCGATTTATATAAACGTGAAACGGTTCAAAAACTAATAGAACGATTCATTCTATTATTAGATGATGCAGAGAAACATCCGGATCAATCAATTGGTAGATTAGAAATATTAACTTTAGCAGAGCGAAATACAGTTTTAGAAAAGTGGAATGGTGGTTTTCAAATTGTACCTGAAATGACATTGCCACAATTATTTGAAAAGCAGGCTCATGTAAATCAAAATTCTATTGCTGTCGTCTTTGAAGATGAAAAGCTAACTTATGAAGAGTTAAATAGAAAAGCGAATAAAATAGCTCGTTTGTTAATAGCGAAAGGAATCGGTCCTGATCAACTTGTTGCTTTAGCGATGCCGAGATCTTTAAATATGGTTGTAAGCTTACTTGCTGTTCTTAAAGCTGGTGCGGGATACCTTCCGTTAGATCCGGATTATCCGTCAGATCGTATCTCATTTATGCTACACGATGCGAAACCATCATGTGTTTTAACAAATTCAGATGTGGAAATTGAATGTGATGAGGCACTAAAGGTTTTAGTTGATGATGTGAACGTAATAGAAGAAATTGAGAAATATAGTGAAGACAATATAGATGAAATGGAGCGCATGAAGCCGTTATCTCCTTCACATATTGCTTACGTTATTTATACGTCAGGCTCAACAGGTAGACCGAAAGGSGTTATGATACCTCATCAAAATGTAGTAAGACTTTTAGGAGCAACTGAACATTGGTTCCAATTTGACGCAGACGATGTGTGGACGATGTTTCATTCATACGCTTTTGATTTCTCGGTTTGGGAAATTTGGGGACCTTTATTATATGGAGGGCGTTTAGTTGTAGTACCACATACTGTAAGTCGCTCGCCGAAAGAATTTTTACAGCTTCTTGTTAAGGAAAAGGTTACTGTTTTAAACCAAACTCCATCAGCGTTCTATCAATTGATGCAAGCAGATCGTGAAAATGAAGAGGTTGGTCAAAAATTATCTTTACGATATGTTGTTTTTGGCGGAGAAGCACTTGAACTAAGTCGATTAGAAGATTGGTATAGTCGCCATCCTTATAACGCACCGAAGCTTATTAATATGTACGGAATAACGGAGACGACGGTACATGTTAGTTATATTGAATTAGATGAAAGTATCGTATCTTTACGAGCAAATAGTTTAATCGGGTGCAGTATACCGGATCTTAAAGTATACGTATTAGATAACTATTTACAACCGATGCCACCTGGAGTAGTTGGAGAAATATATGTTACAGGTGCAGGGCTCGCTCGTGGATATTTAGGAAGAGCAGGATTAACTGCTGAACGTTTTATCGCAGATCCATTTGGTAAGCCAGGTACAAGAATGTATCGTACAGGRGACCTAGCGCGCTGGCGTCAAGATGGGACGTTAGATTATATAGGACGTGCAGATCATCAAATTAAAATTCGTGGATTCCGAATTGAATTAGGGGAAATAGAAGCGGTAATAATGAAACATCCTAAAGTTGAACAAGTAGCTGTTATTGTACGGGAAGATCAACCAGGGGATAAACGATTAGTTTCTTATATCGTCGCATCAAATAATGAAACGATCGATACGAATGAAATGCGTCAGTATGTTGGAGGTAGTTTGCCAGATTATATGGTTCCATACGCTTTTGTAGTAGTAAATGAGTTACCTTTAACTCCAAACGGTAAATTAGATAGAAAGGCATTGCCAGCTCCAGAATTTATTGCATCATCTTCTAGCCGCGGACCGAGAACACCGCAAGAAGAAATGTTATGTGACTTGTTTACAGAAGTTTTAAGTGTGTCTCAAATTGGAATTGATGATGGATTCTTTGATCTTGGTGGTCATTCACTTCTTGCAGTGCAGCTGATGAGTCGCATTAAAGAGGCACTTGGAGTTGAACTAAATATCGGAACTTTATTTGCAGCACCTACTGTTGCAGGKCTTGCTGAAAGACTTGAAATGGRGAATGGTCAAAGTGCACTTGATGTGTTGCTTCCATTACGAGCAAGCGGAGATCAATTACCACTATTTTGTGTACATCCAGCAGGTGGATTAAGTTGGTGYTATGCAGGACTTATGAAATCTTTAGGAACAGATTATCCAATCTATGGTGTACAAGCACGTGGTATCGCTGAAAATGAAGAACTTCCAAAAAGCTTAGAGGAGATGGCGGCGGATTATTTAAAACACGTTCGTGGAATACAGCCTCACGGACCATATCGTTTACTCGGATGGTCGCTTGGAGGAAATGTTGTTCATGCTATGGCGGCGCAACTTCAAAATGAAGGGGAAGAAGTAGAATTACTCGTTATGCTGGATTCGTATCCTGGTCACTTCTTACCGAATACGGAAGCACCTACTGAAGAAGAAGCGTTAATCGCATTACTTGCTTTAGGTGGATATGATCCAGATAACATGGATGGTAAACCACTTACTATGGAAAGTGCGGTTGCAATACTTCGCAAAGATGGAAGTGCATTAGCAAGTCTTGAGGAAGAGACTATTTTAAACTTGAAAGAAACATATGTAAATTCAGTAGGATTGTTAGGGAAATACGTGCCAAAAGTTTATAACGGGGATATTTTATTCTTTAGATCTACTGTTATACCAGACTGGTTTAATCCTATTTCTCCAAATACGTGGCTAAATTATTTAGACGGGGAAATCGTGCAGCATGACATTGATTGTAGACATAAAGATTTATGTCAGCCAGGTCCACTTACAGAAATTGGACAAGTGCTAGCGAAATATTTGCAGAATAAGAAAGGGGTAAGTAAAGTATGACGAATCCATTTAAAAATGATAATTACACATATAAAGTATTAATGAATGAGGAGGGCCAGTATTCTCTCTGGCCTGCCTTTCTCGATGTACCAATTGGATGGAATGTCGTACATGAAGAAGCTAGCAGACAAGTTTGCTTAGAATACGTTGAAGTTAACTGGAATGATTTAGAGCCGAAAAAAAATCAAATTAGCGAAAAAATATTAGTAGGAAAACAATAATGAAAGTAAAAATAAATCCAAAAGTAGTTGTAAGCATCGTTTATATAACAGCGATGTTTATGGCTGCGATGGATGCAACGATTGTGAATGTAGCACTGCAAACGATAAGCAAAGAACTGCAAGTACCCCCATCTGCAATGGGGACAGTAAATGTTGGGTATTTAGTTAGCTTAGCTGTTTTTCTTCCGATTTCTGGTTGGTTAGGCGATCGTTTTGGTACGAAAAAAGTATTTTTAACTGCCCTTTTCGTTTTTACAATTGCATCTGCATTATGTGGAATTGCGAATGATATTACTTCATTAAACATTTTTCGTATCATTCAAGGTGCTGGTGGCGGGCTTTTAACACCAGTCGGGATGGCGATGTTATTCCGAACATTTTCACCAGAGGAAAGACCAAAAATTTCTCGATTTATTGTACTTCCAATTGCTGTAGCACCAGCGATCGGACCAATTATTGGTGGTTTCTTTGTAGATCAAATGTCTTGGCGCTGGGCATTTTATATTAATCTGCCGTTTGGTATCATTGCGTTGCTATTTGGACTTCTATTTTTAGCAGAGCATATTGAAAAATCAGCTGGTCGTTTTGATTCTCTCGGTTTTGTTCTTTCAGCACCAGGTTTTGCGATGCTCATCTATGCACTCAGTCAAGGGCCGTCAAAAGGTTGGGTTTCTCCAGAAATAATAAGTACTGGGATAGCTGGGATTGTATTCATTTCACTGTTTATAATTGTAGAATTGAAAGTAAAGCAACCGATGTTAGATTTACGCTTATTAAAAGAACCCGTTTTTAGAAAAATGAGTCTCATATCCTTGTTTTCATCTGCTGGTTTACTTGGAATGCTATTTGTTTTTCCGCTTATATATCAAAATGTAATCGGAGTTTCTGCGCTGGAATCAGGTCTTACGACATTCCCAGAGGCGATTGGATTAATGATTTCTTCGCAAATTGTACCATGGACGTATAAGAAATTAGGGGCTCGAAAAGTAATCTCTATTGGATTAATAAGTACCGCGGTTATATTTATTTTATTAAGTTTTGTAAATCATGATACGAATCCATGGCAAATACGAGCGTTATTGTTTGGTATAGGTATTTTCTTAGGGCAGTCTGTCGGTGCRGTTCAATTTTCTGCTTTTAACAATATCRCRCCACCTTCTATGGGTAGAGCAAYTACTATATTCAATGTACAAAACCGACTAGGATCTGCAATAGGAGTTGCTGTTTTAGCTAGTATACTATCTGGTTTTGGAAGTAATAACGTACAGAATAATGTACAGTCAGATTTCTTACCATATCAAGCAGCATTAATTGGATCAGCAATATTTTTACTCATAGCATTACTATTTTCTTTACGTATTTCTGATAAAGAGGTAATGTCAAAGAAGAATAAAAAGCCGTTATCTGTATTACAAAAAGAGAAAGAAGTTGTAAATGAATGAGTTGCAGCATGCTAATACTCTTTTGAAATAAAGTAATATTGGCATTTAAAAGGAGAGAGTTTACATGATAGAGAGTAAAGTTGTAGATTCTGTACCAACCCTTAATGAGAATAGTTGTCAAATATGGTGGGCAAGAATTTCAGATTTACAATCATGGCATTACAATTTACTAAATGATGTAGAGCGAGAGAAAGCAAATTCATATCATCATTCGGCAGACCGTGCGCGTTTTATAATAGGTTGTGTAATTAGTAGATTAGTACTTGGAAAGGTACTTTCTATGTCGCCAGTTCAAGTACCAATTGATCGGATGTGCCCAGTATGTAAGTTACAACACGGTAGACCTCAATTACCAGAAGGGATGCCGCAAATATCAGTCTCACATTCGGGTGAGTGGGYTGTTGTTGCATTTACTAAATCTGCACCTGTGGGTGTTGATGTTGAGCAAATGAATCTAAATATAGATGTTATGAAAATGGCAGAGGGCGTATTAACAGACATTGAAATAGCACAAGTTATGAAATTACCTGATGAGCAGCGACTAGAAGGATTTTTAACATATTGGACTCGAAAAGAAGCAGTGCTGAAAGCGACAGGTGAAGGACTATTGATTCCACCAGTAGAAATTACAGTATCAGCTCCAAATGACCCTCCAAAATTGTTGATTTTTAAAGATAGACAAGAGTTAGCAGAAAATACAATGATGGAAGATGTAAGACCTAGTTTAGATTATATGGCTTCCATTGCAATATTTAGTAAAGAAGTAACTGAAATTACGCAGTTAGACGCGGGATTGCTATTAAATCATCGTTAATTTTTAATAAAATTACTTATAGAAGAGGTGTTCCTCATGTTAGTAGCAGAAAATAGAAAAACTGAATTAACTTATAATGTACAGGCAATTAAAGATATGTTGTTTTCTAGAAATACGTCATCTATTCTAGCTTTAGAAAAACTTGTAAAAGATACAGTTCAGTTTGATGTACTTGAACAGGAAGCGCTTRATAGACAATACATTCCGAAAGAAGCAAAGAATTTCTTTGATAAAAACGGAACATTTCTTTATCGCGTATCTAATGTTAGTTATAAAGGTAAGGTGTTATCTGAAAATCTAATTTTTACAGACACTTCGTTTTTACCGGATACAATAAAGAGTGAATTAGAGAGTGGAAATATTCCTGTTGAAAACCTTATAGAAAAGATGGAAGTAAGAAGAAACGTATTATATGAAGGATATCAGCCATCTGGAAATATTATCGAATTGTTTGATGGATGTTCTGTTGCGGCGAATGTTTATCCAACTAGAAAATATCAAATTGTAARTAACTGCAAATGTGTATTTTATATTTGTGAAGTGTATCATGCAGAGAATATAAAGGAACTGCTTAAATAAGAACTAAACAATAAACAAGAAACCAGCCTATAAAATGGCTGGTTTCTTGTTTATTTAACAGCTTCTTTTAATTCTTTTCCTGCTTTAAATGCTGGAACTTTACCAGCAGCAATCTGAATTTCTTCTCCAGTTTGCGGATTACGCCCTGTACGAGCAGATCTTTCACGCACTTCAAAAGTTCCAAAGCCGATTAGTTGCACTTTATCGCCAGATTGTAATGCATTAGCAATTGTGTCAAATACGGATTGTACAGCTGCAGAAGCATCCTTTTGAGAAATATCAGCTGATTGTGCTACATTTTTAACTAATTCTGTTTTGTTCATGTTTTCACCTCATAAAAATTTTTTTAGAATGAATGTTTTAGTATAATGGTTAGTAAAGATAAAGCTAACTTTGTGATTAGAAAGAATGCTGTATATTTATGTTAATTTCGTTGAAAGAAACTGAATCCCTGCTAATATTTAGGGATTAATTAAGAATTGATGCATACAACAAGCTGTAATATGAGGATGAGGGGGAATATACGGATGATTTTTCGTGAAAAGAATGAGAAAGAAAGTATATTAATTCGTCAACATGATCATGGTTTTTTAGCTGGTGAAATTGCAAGACATATAATAGAAGATTTTTTTGAAGATAAAATATACTTAAAAGAGACAATTGATGCTATATATGAGCATGATAGAGGATGGATAGAGCTTGATAAAGTACCAATTTTGAATGATACTAAAAATATTCCATATACATTTATGGATTGTCCAAGTTCATTACGCTTTGTTTTTTATACGATTGGTTTGAATGCAATTGAAGAGTCAAATCCATACGGGGCGCTACTTTGTAGTAAGCACTTTTTATCATTTTCATTAAATGAGGAAGATGAAGAGATGATGTCTTTTTATAAAAATGAATTGGAACGACAAAAAAGAATTTTGAAAACGTTAACAAAAGAACAATATGCGATGTTTGATAAACATTATAGATTATTAAAGTTTTGTGATGAACTTTCTTTATATGTATGTATGAATAAACCTGGTGTAAAAAAGAAAGATGAAATTGATTTATTTAAAGAGGGTTTTGAAGGAACAGAAATGTTTAATAGTAAGGGGGAGAAGCCTATTCAAGCTGAATGGGTGGATGAAGAAACAATTCAAATTACATCGTTTCCATTTAAAACGGAATTTTATACATATGTAAAATATAAAACTATAAATAAACATGAAGTTAAAGAAAAAGGGTTTGTAAAAGCT
>NZ_JBFTMA010000106.1:0-9461 GCF_056396725.1 Bacillus sp. 05T31 | reverse complement strand
TCTTTATACTTATATTATATAGAAATTCCATTATAGTCAGTGAGGAGCTGAAAAACATGGAAACAATTTTACATAATGATCCACTTATAGCAGCTATAATTTCTTGGTTTTTAGCACAGTTAACGAAAGTCGTTTTTAAATTAATAAAAACAGGCGAGTTTGATTTTGCTAAGTTCTTTGCTTCAGGTGGAATGCCAAGTTCGCATGCTTCGACTGTTACTGCACTTGCTACAGGTGTCGGAGTGGTGGAAGGTGTGGAGAGTCCAATATTTGCGGTTGCCGCTATTTTTGCCATTATTGTTATGTACGATGCTTCAGGAGTAAGGCTTGCGGTAAGTAAGCAAGCGAAAATATTGAATGATTTTTTTCATGGTAGACAAACAGAATATAAAAAGTTAAATGAGCTCGTTGGACATACACCGTATCAAGTTGTTGTTGGTGCACTATTAGGAATTGTTGTCGGGGTTGGGTATTGTTTGTAAGCAGRATGTGTGTAATACACGTTCTGCTTTTCTTTGTTTTCATACATATTTAGATGAGTTTTCGAATATCGTATACGGACTTAGAAAGGGTGGGTGAGCGGTGTGCTACTATATGACAAAGTGCATGAGGAGATAGAGCGGAGAACGACTGCACTTCAAACGATGCAAAGGCGAGACGGAACGTGGCAATTTTGTTTTGAAGGAGCTTTGCTAACGGATTGTCACATGATTTTTTTACTCAAATTATTAGGGCGAAATGACGAAATAGAACCGTTTGTGAAAAGGTTAGTATCTCTTCAAACAAATGAAGGGACTTGGAAATTATACGAAGATGAAAAGGGAGGGAATTTATCCGCGACGATCCAAGCATATGCTGCTTTACTTGCTTCGGAAAAATATTCGAAAGAAGATATGAATATGAGGCGAGCTGAAATGTTTATTAAGGAACACGGGGGAGTTTCTCGTGCTCATTTTATGACGAAATTTTTATTAGCGATTCATGGAGAATATGAATTTCCTGCGCTTTTTCACTTTCCAACGCCAATCTTATTTTTACAAGATGACTCCCCCCTCAGTATATTTGGGCTAAGCAGCTCAGCGCGTATACATTTAATTCCGATGATGATTTGTATGAATAAGAGATTCCGTGTAGAGAAAAAGTTATTGCCAAATTTAAATCATATTGCAGGCGGGGGTGGGCAATGGTTTCGAGAGGAGCGGTCTCCGCTGTTTCAATCGTTTTTAGGTGATGTGAAAAAGGTAATATCTTATCCATTATCGTTACATCATAAAGGATACGAAGAAGTAGAGCGCTTTATGAAGGAGCGTATAGATGAAAATGGAACATTATATAGTTACGCCAGTGCTACGTTTTATATGATTTATGCTTTGCTTGCATTAGGGCACTCTATTCAGTCCCCAATTATTGAGAAAGCTGTGACAGGATTAAAATCTTATATATGGAAGATGGACAGAGGAAGTCATTTGCAAAATTCTCCTTCTACCGTATGGGATACCGCTTTACTTAGCTATTCATTGCAAGAAGCTAAAGTTACAAATGAAAATAAGATGATTCAAAGGGCGACGGAGTATTTATTGCAAAAACAACAAACTAAAAAGGTAGATTGGAGCGTACATGCATCATCACTTGTAGCTGGCGGTTGGGGATTTTCAGATGTTAATACGACGATCCCTGATATAGACGATACTACAGCTGCCCTTAGAGCGTTAGCGCGAAGTAGAGGGAGTGATAGAGTAGATGATGCGTGGGGAAGAGGTGTGGAATGGGTAAAAGGATTGCAAAACAATGATGGAGGCTGGGGAGCTTTTGAACGAGGGGTAACGAGCAAGTTACTATCGAATTTGCCGATTGAAAATGCGAGTGATATGATAACCGATCCGTCCACACCAGATATTACAGGTAGGGTGTTAGAATTATTCGGAACGTATGCACCGAATGARTTGCTTGAAGAGCAAAAAAAGAAAGCTATCAAATGGTTAATGGATGTACAGGAACAGAATGGATCATGGTATGGAAAATGGGGGATATGTTATATATATGGGACATGGGCAACGATGACAGGCTTACGTGCATTAGGAGTGCCTTCTACTCATCCATCGTTGAAAAAAGCAGCTTCATGGCTCGAACATTTGCAGCATGAAGACGGAGGGTGGGGAGAATCCTGTCAAAGTAGTGTAGAGAAAAAATTTATTTCTTTACCTTTTAGTACGCCGTCACAAACAGCGTGGGCACTTGATGCACTCATTTCTTACTACGATCAAGAAACACCGATTATTCGARAAGGAATTACATATTTGCTCGCGCAGTCTACTATGAATGAAAAATATCCTACTGGTACAGGGTTACCGGGGGGCTTTTATATTCGCTATCATAGTTATGGGCATATATATCCGTTACTGGCTTTAGCGCACTACGTAAAGAAATATAGAAAATAAACCGAGAGATACTCTCGGTTTATTTTGATGGGTAGTAGGTCCCTGTTGAAAAGAATAAGGAACGTTGTAGTTCCTTATTTTTCTGTTGATTGGCGTTTTTGACGTGCATCAGCGGCATTTGCACGTGCGTTTGCTTCTAAGTCATTGTGGTCAGCGAGTTCGCGAGCGAACTCAACATCAATACCATCGGCAGCTTTGTTTCGATTTACATTCTTTTTTTTCATTCGACACAATCTCCTTGTGTTTTATGCGGCGTTGCAAAGTTAGTTTGACACAAATAGACTTTTTTATACAAAGAGGATTTGGAAAGCATAGAGCCGAAATATACAATATAACTAATAGAAATGGGGGATAGAGATGGAATTGTTGAATGGGAAAACAGCTGTTGTAACGGGTGCTGCACAGGGGATTGGAAAAGAAATCGCACGAGTTTTTGCAAAACTAGGGGCCAAAGTATTAATTAGTGATGTAAATGAAGAGAAGCTACAAGAAACGACACGTGAATTATCAGATGAAGGGTATGATGTGAGTTTATATCGATGTGATGTGAGTAATCAAAATGAAGCGAAGTCGTTAATTGAATATGCGGTGCAAAAATTTGGTACATTACATATTTTAGTGAATAACGCTGGGATTACAAAAGATGCAATGTTACATAAGATGGAGAAGTCTGCTTGGGAACAAGTATTACAAGTGAACTTAACTGGCGTTTTTTATTGTATGCAGCCAGCACTTCTTTATATGAGACAACAACAGTATGGACGGATTATTAATATTTCTTCTATTAGTAGGGAAGGAAACATTGGACAAGCAAATTATGCGGCTACAAAAGCAGGGGTTGTAGGCTTAACAAAAACAGCAGCGAAAGAGGTTGGAAGTTTTGGTATTACGTGTAATGCGATTTGTCCAGGGTTTATGGATACTGATATGACAAAAACAATACCGGATAAAGTAAAAGAGAAAATGGTTGGAGCGATTCCARTTGGAAGAATTGGAACGCCGGAAGATATTGCAAACGCAGCTGCCTTTTTAGCATCAGAGTATGCGTCTTACATTACAGGAGAGGTATTAAATGTGAGCGGTGGGTTGCAAGTGTAAATGAATACATAATGAAAAGAACCTGACCGAGTAGGTCAGGTTCTTTCTCGTTAATTTAAGTTAATCCAAACGCTCTTCACTTCTGTATAGTTGTTCAGCGCGTAAGATCCCATTTCGCGGCCAAGGCCAGATTGTTTAAATCCTCCAAATGGAGATGCTGCATCAAAGACGTTATAACAGTTTACCCATACAGTACCAGCACGTACTTTACTTGCAACATAGTGTGCTGTTTTAACATTTTCTGTCCACACACCAGCCGCTAAGCCGAATTGTGATTTATTTGCACGTTCAATTACTTCATCAATATCGTTAAAAGGTATTGCAGAAATAACTGGACCGAAAATTTCTTCTTTAGCGATTGTCATCTCATCATTTACATCAGCGAATACTGTAGGAGAAACGAAGTAACCTTGATCGAATGGTTTGTTTCCTCCGCAAAGTACTTCAGCACCTTCTGCAATTCCTTTTTCAATATAACCCATTACACGTTTTTGTTGTTCTTCAGAAACAAGAGGTCCGATTGTAGTTTCAGGATTTAGACCAGCGCCTTGATTTAATTTTTTTGAATATAGAACGAGATCAGCCATGACATTATCGTACATTTTCTTCGGAATAAATAAGCGTGACCCAGCACAGCACACTTGTCCTTGGTTAAACATAACACCAGAAAGCGCAGCTGGAATCGCTCGAGATAAGTCAGCGTCTGGTAAAATAATGTTTGGTGATTTACCGCCAAGCTCTAAAGTAACACGTTTCAATGATTCAGATGCTTGTCGCATAATTTGTTTACCGACTGGAGTAGAACCAGTAAATGCAATTTTATCAACGAGTGGATGATTAACAAGTGCTTGTCCAGCTGATTCACCGAATCCAGGAACGATATTAATAACACCTTTCGGGAATCCAGCTTCTTCAATTAATTCAGCTAAGTATAGAGCGGATAGTGGAGTTTGTTCTGCAGGTTTTAAAACGATTGTACATCCTGTAGCAAGCGCAGCTCCCATTTTCCACATTGCCATAAGAAGTGGGAAGTTCCAAGGGATAATTTGACCGACGACACCAACAGCCTCATGGCGTGTATAGTTAAAGTAATCACCGGAAACAGGAATTGTTTGACCAACAATTTTCGTCGCCCAGCCAGCATAATAGCGCATATGCTCAATTGCAAGTGGTATGTCTGCCGCCATTGTTTCACGGATTGGCTTTCCGTTATCTAACGTTTCGAGCTGTGCGAGCTCTTCTTTATGCTCTTCCATTAAATCAGCGAGCTTGTACATAAGACGGCTGCGTTCAGCAGTGCTCATGCGTGACCAAGGACCTTCATCGAAAGCCATTCGAGCAGCTACCACAGCTTTATGAATGTCTTCGCGACCAGCTTCAGCAACGATAGCGAGTGTTTCACCAGTTGCTGGGTTAGGAGTTTTAAATGTTTTTCCGGAAGCGCTTTCAATGAACGCTCCGTTCACATATAGTTTCTTTGTGCCTTGAAGAAATTTCTCTACCTTTTCATGAAGATTTACAGCTAGTTGACTCATTGTATAACCCCCTTGAAAATATAATTTAAACGCAGTACGAGACGGCGTTTATTCCGAAATCAAGGATGTGGGAACTAGATGAAAAGCCTCTACTTAAAATCATAAATAAAAAATGCTGAAAATTCAAATTTCATTTTCGTTACAATTGTAAAAAATATGTAATGAAACATTGTATTCTATATAATTACAAAAAATCCTGCGCGTTTTTGTTTTCTAGTAGGAAAAACTAGAAAAACAGTGGTACAATTATACATCGTGAGAGGAGGGGGAAAATGAAGAATTATCATGATGATCCGCGCTTTCGAGTTGCCCATAGAGAAGCGTTAATTGGTCTTGGATTAGCTATTATTAATTTTATAATATGGTATGGATTTGCTTATGGGCTTGGAAGTAAGGATCCGAGTGAATATACATATGTATTAGGTTTTCCAGCATGGTTTTTTTATAGCTGTATCGTTGGATTTATCGTAATGGTTATTTTGCTTATTTTAGTTGTTCGTTTTTTATTTCAAGATATTTCACTCGATGAGGAAGAAAAAAGTGAGGAATGATAGATGAATTGGTATGTAATAATCCCAATGATAATTTCTTTTATCGTTGTGTTTTTAATTGGTGTATATGCATCAAGACGTGTACAAGCAACCGCTAATAATAAATTTTTACAAGAATATTTTCTTGGTGGGCGTGAACTTGGTGGCTTATTATTAGCTATGACGATGATTGCTACGTACGGTAGTGCAAGTAGCTTTATCGGCGGGCCTGGTATTGCTTACAATATGGGTCTTGGATGGGTGCTGTTATCAGCGATTCAAGTTGTAACAGGATATATCGTTTTAACGGTTATTGGTAAAAAGTTTGCTATTATCGCTAGAAAGATGGAAGCAATTACGCTTATTGATTATTTAAAGGGCAGATACAATAATAAAGCGGTAGTTGTTCTTTCTGCGTTATGTATTATAATCTTTTTGTTCTCAGCAACAGTAGCCCAGTGGGTTGGCGGCGGACGATTAATTGAGTCGCTAACAGGACTTTCCTACACAACGGCACTATTTTTATTTACATTTTCTGTACTTGTGTATGTGTTAATTGGTGGATTTCGTGCAGTCGCTTTATCGGATACGTTATTAGGAATCATTATGTTAGTCGGAACAACAATCATTTTAATTGCTACTGTCATTGCTGGTGGCGGAGTTGAAAAGATTATGCAGGAACTTATTCAAATTAATCCGAATCTAATAACACCGTTCGGAGCGGATGGAAGTTTAACGAAATCATATGTCACATCATTCTGGATTTTAATTGGGATTGGTGTCGTTGGATTACCGCAAATTAGTGTGCGTGCTATGTCTTATAAAAATTCAAAAGCTATGCACCAAGCATTAATCATTGGAACGGTTGTCGTCGGTACAATTATGATTGGTATGCATTTAACTGGTGTGTTTGCAAGAGTAGTCCTTCCAGGAATAACGGTACCAGATAAAGTAATGCCGCTACTCGCGATGGAAGTGTTGCCACCTTGGTTAGCTGGAGTTTTCTTAGCTGCACCAATGGCAGCGATAATGTCTACTGTGAACTCATTATTATTACTTGTAAGTTCGTCAATTATTAAAGATATATATGTGAACTACATAAATAAAGATGCCGCGGATAGTACGATAAAGAAAGGTAGCCTATTGATTACTGGTATCGTAGGATTACTCGTATATGCTGCCGCTATTAAGCCACCAGACTTTTTAATTTGGTTAAATTTATTTTCTTTCGGTGGTTTAGAAGCAGCGTTCATTTGGCCGATTGTGTTAGGTTTATATTGGAAAAAAGGAAATGCAACTGGAGCTCTCGCATCTATTTTAGTTGGAGTAGGTTCCTATATGTTTATTCACCTTTGCTACCCTAATCCATTCGGTATACATACAGTTGTTTTCCCGATTTGCTTTGCATTTATCTCTTATATAATTGGTAGTATGGTTACGATGAAAAAAGTAGCATAAAAATATAGAAAAACGTAGGAACTTCTAATATGAAGTTCCTACGTTTTTTGTTTATACAAAATTTATCTTTTTCATTCTGTATTCCGTCATGTATTCATAAAGTAATAACAATTGATGGGATGGAGTTGAGGTCTATGAAAAAAATATTATTTTTAGGAGACCCAGGAATTGATGACTCTTTAGCAATTATGTATGGATTATTGCATCCTGATATTGATATTGTTGGAGTAGTAACGGGATATGGGAATGTAACGCAGGAAAAGGCGACGAGTAATGCGGCGTATTTATTGCAAATGGCGGGCCGGGAAGATATACCTGTTATTAATGGAGCGAAAATTCCTTTATCTGGGGAGTTTGTAACATATTATCCGGAAATTCACGGAGCAGATGGCTTAGGACCTATTAAGCCTCCTAAAACTTTTTCTCCCAATATTAAACCYTTTTGTGCATTTTTCGATATYMTTGAAAARTATAAAGGAGAAYTAATYATTGTTGATGCYGGYAGRTCAACAACATTRGCRACRGCYTTTATTTTAGAAAAACCRATGATGAAGTATGTGAAAGAATATTATATAATGGGCGGWGCKTTYTTAATGCCYGGAAATGTTACACCAGTCGCGGAAGCCAATTTTCATGGTGACCCAATTGCATCACAATTAGTTATGCAAAATGCAAAAAATGTGACACTAATACCGCTTAACGTTACATCAGAAGCGATTATTACACCGGAGATGGTGAAATACATTACGAAACATTCTAAAACGAATTTCAAGAAATTAATAGAACCGATTTTCAATTATTATTATAAAGCTTATAAAAAKYTRAATCCYAAAATAACAGGKAGYCCAGTRCATGAYGTWGTRACRATGATGGTAGCGGCAAATCCATCTMTTTTAGATTACGTGTATCGTCGTGTTGATGTAGATACGGTTGGAGTTGCGAAAGGGGAAAGTATCGCTGATTTTCGCCCGCAACCTGAAGCAAAAGCGTTGAAAAATTGGGTTAAAATTGGCTGGTCTTTACATTATAAAAAGTTTCTAGAGGATTTTGTGAAAATTATGACGTAGACATAATAGTAGCATACAAGTTAAAATAATGGAGATGATTGTTTAAATAATCATCTCCATTATTTTGTTTTTAAGAGATAAATAGAGAAGAGTTACACAATAGGAGAGGAATTTTACTTGAAAAAAACTATAGTATGCGCAGTGATTGTGGGTATTTTTGTTTTGCTGATATCAGGTAACTTTTTAGTGAAAAAAGTGTGGAGTTCAAATAATGATGATGCGCAGTACATAGCATCCTTTATTGAAGAACATAAAGATGAAAAGAATAGTGCACTTTTAATAAAAAGAAATGATAAAGTCGTGTATTCTGTAAATCCGGATGTTATATTGCCAGTTGCTAGTACGATGAAGTTAATTGTGGCGCTTGAATATACGAAACAAGTTACAGAGGGGAAAATCGATCCGTCTAGTTTCGTYTCAATTAATGATGTGAATCGTTATTATGTRCCRRRTACAGATGGTGGTGCACAAGAYAGATGGCAAAATTATTTGCAAAAAAMAGRRAAGATAACTGAAGGAGCGGTTTCTTTAGAAGAAGTTGCAAAAGGAATGGTTAAGTTYAGTTCWAATGCAAATACTGAATATTTAATGGAGGTATTAGGATTAGACAATATTAATCGGAATTTACAAAGTTTAGCACTTCCTGCACATCAACCGCTATTTCCGATTGTTTCATCTTTATACATTCCGGGATATTTGCATAAAGAATTACATGTTCCAAAATATAAAATAGAGAAAAAGTTAAAAGAAATGTCTCAAGAGCAATATCGTGAATATGCTATGATTATTCATGAACGCTTAAAAAAGAAGGGACCATTATTACAGAAGGAAATTCCTCTGTATTTAGAGGAACGTTACGACAAAATTTGGTCGGATAGATTGCCGGCTGCTTCCGCTAACGATTATATGGTACTGCTTCAAAAGGCAAATCATCAAGGTGGTCTTACAGGAGCGGAAGAAAAAGTGTGGGCGAATATCGTTGAAACAGATATGAGCGCAAAGAAATATCGTAAAACATTCAGGCATGCTGGACAAAAGAATGGTTATACACCATGGACGGTAACAAAAGCAGTTTATGCAATGGATAAACGCGGAAACTGTACAGAAATTGTTTTCTTGGCAAATAATTTAAATGAAGATGACAGTGCTGAAATACGTAAACAYTTAGCAAATYTACAYTTYCAAGTGTTGCAAAGTGATAAGTATGATGCGACTTTTATTAAATAAACTCGGTGCTATAAGCACCGAGTTTATTTTTACGTACAAGCACTTTTTTGCCATCCCTGGGTATGATGGGTAGTAATACTTAGGTGAGAGGGGAAAAGGTGATGAAAC